>JAPDJO010000012.1 GCA_029259115.1 Thermoplasmatota archaeon
TGGAATGCAAGCATCAGAGGTTTGGGGAGAGGAATGCAATAGAACAGTGGTATGGTTTATTGAAATCCAAGTTGAAATCGTTCTGGAAGAGATTTCCATACCACAGTTCTTTACAATCAGTAAAGAGTTGGATTGTAGCCTGGTGTGCGATCTACAATCTGGAGGTGAGAAATTGTTGACAGTCTCCAAAGAACATATCATAATCTTTATTTATAGCATAGTATGTAATTTTGGAGAACTCCATGTATCTTCTTAGTTGTCTAACTTTATCGAGTAGTTTCTTGTTGACCCTATCTTCAGAGATTTTTTCCCATACCTCTCTCTCATCGACATGCTCTATATCTTCTATATAGGTGGTGAATCGAACTATTCTCTTACGAATTTCGAGGTTTAATATGATGGGATTACAATTATCGCATAAGATTTCGAATGATAATGGGGAGGACAATCTAAAGATATACTTTATACGAAAACTATATGCAGAAAGATATAATCTTTTTCCACAAAAAGGACAAATCCTTATTATGTCTTTATTTAATGTACGAATTAATGGATCAAACGCCCGTAGGATAAATTGACTTGAGAAGAATCTACGAAACGTGACTATTTTCCGATAACCAAGAAATCTCAGCAGAAATGAATTAATAACACGACCTAAACCAAGAATCACTACCATAATCATAAGTATGATTGAGAAGATAAAAGTTGATACATTGACCCCGTCACCTTTTGACCAGATAATGATAGTAGTAAAAGTAGCAGCAATGCCCAGAACAATTAATAACCATGCTAAGAATATACAGAAGAGCCTAAATATAGATTTTCTGTACGCTTTTCCCAATTCTATCAGCTGTGGTTCCGAAAGATCAACCTCTAAAATCTTTGGCAATTTTTTCATTCTACAAAAATGAATTTATCGCTCGAGTGATAAATTTTTTGTAGTGTGATATTATCATGTCTAAATCACGCCGAGGTAGCAAAGTCCGGCCCAATGCGCCGGCCTTGAGAGCCGGTGGTGCTTTCGCACCGCGGGAGTTCAAATCTCCCCCTCGGCGTAATTATAATTACGTCTATGAAAAATGCTTTTAAGTCACCAAATATCCAAAACTACTCAAGGAAAACTATATCTGATGAACATGAAAAGGGTATGTAAAGATCTATTACCTTGGTTATTCCACTTGGTGGTATTATACAGATCTTTATGGAGTCTTCAGCGCGGATATGGATGTGGGGTGGTAATTCTATCGCTATAAAGAATTTATCCCTCTGATTTACTACACCATTTTCAAGTATTGACTTATCTTTATCCACAATAACAATTAAACCAAAACCAGATTCTTTCCACACCCGACCCTCGAATAGAGAGCCGCCACTATGTAAAATAGCACATCCACTATAGCCCATTAACATTAGATCTTTACCATTGTCTATTCCTATTTTCACATCAGACATGTTTAGTCTACCATCAAAAAGCAGTTTTGCCAGAATCAGTATCCTATCTATTTCTCTCTTTTCTCCTATACCGCTGTACCTTCCTATTACATCTTCTATTTTAATGTAGGTTATGACGTCCTGTAGGACGTTATCAAGTAGCTTTTCTGCGTCATCATCGATATATCCGGAAGTGTCGAAGTAGATGGTAGATGCACCACTAGCTATCAGTATAGCAGCAAGAATGGGTATTCCTATTGCCTGTACACTACCAATATTATTCGTTTCACCACCTCATTTGCATTGCATTTATGCAATGCTATATAATACTTTGTAACTCATATTATATATAATTTTCCAATTTCGCAATTCATTTATGCAATGCACAATACAGATAAATATAGTTAAGCAATTACATTTCTTGATAGCATGAAAATAGACTATCATAGAGAATTAGAAAAGGTCCTTGAAATAATCAGGAAACATCCAAAAGGTTGCACGATAAGGGAGATATCAGAAGAACTCGGTATAAATAGAAATGCCGTCGCTAAGTACTTAGATGTCCTGCATGTTGCTGGACAGGTTGAGATGAGAAGGATAGGGCCAGCAAAGGTATATTTTCCATCAAAATCTGTACCCATATCTATGTTGTTTGACTTTTCAGAAGAATTTATAGTAATTGTAGATGAGGGTTTTGTAACGATAGAGGCAAATATGCCTTTTTTAAGATATATTAATGTGACAGATAAGAGAGAAGTGATAGGAAAACCGATCACAGAGTTACCTATAGTTGGTTCCTTTCCTAGAATGATGGAGAATATAAGAAAAGCATTAGAGTACCATCAGATTTTAGAAGACAAATTTGTTTACGACAAGAATGACGGATCAAAGCCCGAAAAGTTTAGAGCAAAATTTATCCCAACTACATTCAATAATGGGGAAAAAGGTGTCGCTCTTCTGATTAAGAAGCTTTAAAACAATAGTTTTTTGAAAGTTGGTGTATTTTTGTCTTCTATGATCGAAATAAATCCGTGGAGTTCAAGGATTTACGAAGATTACGGTAAACTTATGAAAGATTTCGGTATAGAGGAATTCAGAGAAGATCTATGGAGAGATTTACCCAACCCACACAAGTTAATAAGGAGAGGAATAGTGTTCGGACATAGAGATTTTGGTAGAATAAAGAGGGCAATAGTCGAGAAGAAGAGATGGGCTATACTTACTGGTTTGATGCCCTCTGGAAAGATGCATCTAGGACATAAGATGGTGATAGACCAAGTCAAGTACTACCAAGATATCGGTGCAGATATCTTCGTTGCGGTGGCAGATATCGAAGCCTATGCAACTAGAAATATTTCCCTGAAAGAATCTGAAAAGATAGCTTTAGAAGAATATATACCGTATTACATAGCCTTGGGTTTAGATCCAGAGAGAAGCCAAGTATACTTTCAATCGAAAAGAAGCGAAGTAAAAGATTTAGCATACATCTTTGGAAGAAAAGTAAATTGGTCTCAGTTGATGGCAACATATGGATTCGATGGCTCTACAAATATGTCTCACGCTTTTGCTCCGTTGATTCAGGCTGGAGATATCTTGCATGTTCAGCTCGAAAAATTTGGTGGTGTAAGACCGACGTTAGTTCCTGTTGGTATAGATCAAGATCCTCATCTGAGACTCTGTAGAGACATATCAAGATCTTTCAGATTCTTTAATGTGGAGAAAACAAACGATGGAAGAGTAGGAATTTTCTTTAAATTGGATGTAGATGTTAAGAGACGTCTAGATTGTGTTGAAAATGTTTTGAGGAGTTTAGGGATAAACAAGATGAAGAGGATCGACAATTACAAAGCGATATATCTGGAAGAAAATATAGATATAGGAAAGTTGGATGAAGAGATTTCAAAGGTGGAAGTTAAAGAAGGAGGATATGGTTTTCTACAACCTTCATCGACATATCACAGGCTTATGACAGGATTAGATGGAGAAAAAATGTCGTCATCTAGGCCACAAAGTGCAATATTTTTATCTGATGATGAGGAAACCGTGAGAAAAAAAGTATTTTCAGCAAAGACGGGAGGAAGGGTTAGTCTAGAAGAACAGAGAAAATATGGAGGAGAGCCTGAAAAGTGTATGATATACGAGCTATTTCTTTATCATTTGATAGAAAATGAAGATGAACTCAAGGAGATATACAACAATTGCAAGAATGGCGAGCTTAAATGTGGAGATTGTAAAAAACTCGCTACCCAGATATTGAACAGTATGCTCAAAGAAATCAGGGAAAGGAAAGGATCAAAAGATGAGATAAAGAAGATTATTGCAAATTAATGTATCAAAAATTTTATAAAATATAACGTATAATATACTAAGCTAGTATGAGAATAGGGATGCTTATAGTTGGTTTGGTTCTATTCTCCTTTGGTGTAGCCATGCTCTTAGCATTTACCGTACTATCAGACTATATCATTACCTTGTATCCCCTTTCAGGATACTTTGGGTTAGGGATAGTTCTGGTCAGTTTTGCTCTCCTCTACAAAGGTATATTCTCTATGCCTCCGTACAGATATGAAGTCGTAGCATCTGCATCCAGTAGTGAAGAGGAGGATCACGATCTTGATACTTTCGAGGAGTGGGAAAGCGGAGAGAGTGTGTTTTTCTCCTAGTTATCTTATTTCTTTCTTGAGATCTTTAAGGGTTGTCACCAAATCATCGAGTGTGGACTCTATTGTTCCAAGAGTTTCATGTATCTTTTCAGTGGTTATAGCACCACTCCTAGAAGGTTCTATTAGACCTTCTTGTTCCAAGACTCTAAGCGAGTATCTCACGGCATGCTGCGGAAGGCCCGTCTTCTGGGATAGTTTTATTATTCCAATTGGTTCGTTCTCCATCACAGCTTTTAACACTTTAAGATGCCTCTCTAGAACTTTAACGTCAGATATTGTTCCATCAAGTAAGGGAGATCTTCTCCTTTCCATACACCACCTCCATAATTGTAATAACATTTTTGGTATATAATGTTTATTGTTATCATGGGTCTAAGTGGTATGTAATCTTACAACTAGATAACATTTGTACAATAACTCGTTTATAAGCGCTCCATCAAAAATAGGATTGATGAGTGGTGTAATGAGATTATTATCCAAAGCTCTCAAAAATAAGTTTGAGATGTCTGATGATGATGCTAGAGCTTTAGCGAAAATTGTCAAGGACATATTTAATGGGAAAAAAGAAATCGAAGATTCCTCTATAGATAAATATGTAAGGGCCCTGTTCTATGAGCTTCAAAAGGAAAGACTTATCAAGGTGAGGAGAGAGGAGTACAAAGAAAAGAATAGACTACTGAGAAGGTATTACTGGTATCTAGATATGGATGCTATAAGAGAGGAAGCGAATAGAATAGTAGAAGAAGATCCTGGAAAGATTTACAAAATACTGCCAAAAAGGGTGTGGTTATCAAAGTCCAGATACGATAGCTAAGTATCGATCTCCGGAGGATCTAGGAAAACGTAATACATATAGAATTCTCTTATCACGTCCTTTCTAAATCTGCCGCTTATGCTTTCCTCAAGAAGAACTCTGAGTTTCTCTATGTTCTCCATGGAAAATCACCATAAATAGTGTTGATTTGTGGGTTATTAAATATTACTCTATTTTGCCAACTTTCTCTCAATATTTTTCTTAAAAATATCTAGTTTCTTCTTCCCCTTTTCAAGCATGAGGTTTGCTAGCTCACGCATAATCTCTAAATATTCCTCACTCACCATAAGTTTACCATCCTTCCCGATTAAAACATCCATTCTCTCTGTGCTTCTCAGCTCAACAACTATCTTCCCCCTAAACGCTCTCATCCCCGAGTTTTTAAACCCACTAGAGAGTCCTATCTTTAAGATTCTTTCTGCACTATCCTGATCGCTGGCAACCACATGAATTATAGGAGGATGAACCATGAACATGATATATCCTTTGCTTGCTCCTTTGAGAGCTTCGTAAATATCTTCTTTGCTGATCTTTTCATGCCACTTCCCCAAAAATTTAGCTCCGGGTTTTGCTCCTGGATAGGGAACTTCTATAATGACTATTCTTCCGCTACAACTACTAGTGGTAAAGAGATTCTTCTCCTTGTTGATGATCTCTAGTATCTCTATCATATCCTTATCCACCTTACTCTCTCTAATTGCCTTTTCTAGAGATCTTAATGCATTCTCTCTAAGTCTAAGAAATCTCTTGCTATCCATATCTCCTCAACTTCTTTATCTCGGGTAATTCTAGATACCTGTCATTTTCAATTATACCTATAGCTTTGAATCTATCAATGTCAACTTTTCTCAAAATGGGAGAAATAAGTTCCTCTACAGGAAGAATATTGATATCACTTCCCTCAGCAAAATAACTGGCGGCAGGCATGACTATAATTTTCTTGTCATCAAAATCACCATAGAGAAATATCTTCATCTTTTCCTTAATGCCCAGATCTGTGAAGAGTGCTACCGATGGATGCTCATGACCGAGTATTATAATTTTCTCTTTGATTTCATTCAGATTCTTCTCCCTGTGTCCATGAAGAAAGAAATACGCGCCTTCCCTATATTCATCATAAATCTCTATACCAAACCTTCTGGTTATCCTGATTATAAACGTATCATGATTGCCTTTTACCATCAATATTTCATTGAAGCATTTCTTGAGATATTCCAGTAATAAAGAAACTTCTCTGTATTCATGATAACTTGTTTCCGAAAACTCGTGCTTAATATCTCCAAGGATAAGAATTCTAGATGCTTTACTTTTCTTCCTTCCATCCTCTATCATTCTTTTTATGTTATCAAATTGTGTCCTAGGAATAAATATACCGTGTTCTGCAGATACAAGCTCAAAACCGAGATGCAGATCAGATATAACCAAGAGATCTATATCCTCTATATGAATTAGGGGATGAGGCTCTATAGCAACTATATTATCGAATATTCTCATGATATCTCTCTCATTATCTTCTCGTGCAATTCCATCAACCTTTCTCTCCTGTCTTTCATCAACACCACATCTGCCTCTCCTAGGACTATAAGGTTGTGAGCAAACGGTGATGGAATTTTTGTTTCTATGACTTTATACTTTATTTTCCCCTCCCTAATTTCCCTAAGTATATTATCTGCCCTCTTTACGTCCATCAAGTCTTCGAGTATCTCTCTATATGTCTCTTCTATTATTGGAAATTCTGGATCTATGGATTCGCATATCCTGATTAGTTTTTCAGCATTTATCTGCTGTTTCCTTACGCTTATCTTATGACCTTTATAGTTTTTTAGTATGAGGAAACCCCTTGCTGCACAGTGCCTGAACCTCCTCTTCATGAGTTCTGTTCTCCTTATGTTTTTCCTCAATGTCTCTCGTATATCAGTCTCTGTTGCCTCTTTTATCAACTTCTCTACATCAAGATTTCTTTCCTTGGATATCATAAGAGAGAAGCCATTATCACTGACCGTTATCCTGACATCTGTTCTGAGTAATTTTCCTAAAACTATGGCAAACAATCTTGATAATGCATCATTGACTCTCCTTCCAAAGATAGTGTGAAATACGATTAGTTTCCTACCTTTGAGATCTCTGGTTATTTCAACAACTATTTTTCTGTGAGTAGGTATGATTTTGACATATCGGTATTGTGCCAAGAAGTAATCTTTTATGGCTTTCCTAGCCCTCTCATCTACTGGTAACTCTGTTATAATATCGTCTATCTTTTTATTCTTTCTCAGTCTTTTTTCAATTCTCTCCCTGAATTTTCCTATTTCTGTAGCCAGATCATAGCTTAATGGTAATAATTCTGAAAACCAAGCGGGAATGGTCGGGGATTCTTCTTTTCTTTCTTCTACATAGCATCTCATCCCTCTTGCATATCTAAATTCAAATGTTCTTCCTCCTAGAACAAATATGTCTCCTTTTCTTAATCTCTCCAAAAAATCCTCTTCAATATCCCCAACATATCTCCTTGGATTTAAAGTAAAAACATCAACCTTCACCTCATCTGGTATTGTTCCCATATTAAGATAATATATAACCTTGGTGTATTTTCCTCTCCTGCCAAAAACCCCATCTCTCTCATCAAACCATATCTTTCCATAGACGCTTTGATGTTCAAGATCAGCATAATGTCCAGCTAGATAATGAAGGATGGAGAGGAATTTTTCATACGGGAAATCTCTATAGCAATAACTTCTCCTTATGAGATCAAACGCTTCTTTAACACTCCATTTCTTGTTCAATGCCATTCCAACGATATGCTGAGATAAGACATCTATACAGTTTCTGGGAATATTGATCTCGTCAAGTTTTCTTTCTAAAACGCTCTTTAGCATCACACCGCACTCAACTAGATCGTCTCTATCCATGCCTATGAGTATGCCCTTGGCAGTATCATTTAAGCTATGACCACTCCTTCCTATTCTTTGCACACATCTAGAAACAGATTTAGGAGAACCTATCTGAACAACAACATCTATATAGCCAATATCTATCCCCAGCTCAAGACTCGTAGATGATACGACTGCCTTGAGTTTTCCTTCTTTTAATTTGTTCTCAACGTCCCATCTTATCTCTCTAGATAAGGAGCCGTGATGGGCAGCTATTGTATCTTCATCGAATTTTCCGGATTTTTTAAGATGGTACACCACTCTCTCTGTACCTGATCTCGTGTTTGTGAACACAAGAGTGGTATGATGATTCTCGATTATTCTCTCGAGTTCTCTGTACATTAGATCGTTCAGCTTTTCAGCGTCGGTATATATTATATCATCGGTTGGACAGATAAGTCTAAGATCAAAAGGTTTAAACCATGTTACATCAACAATTGTACAATCTCTAGGTTCACCATCTTTAAATCCTACCAGAAATTTTGCTGCTTCTTCAATAGGATGTAGTGTAGCTCCAAGACCTATTCTTACAAATTCCTTTTTGCACATTTCTTGCAGTCTTTCCAGAGTTAATGTAAGATGAACTCCTCTTTTGCTAGATGCTAGCTCATGTATCTCATCTACAACAACCCATCTGATATCTTTTAACTTCTCGACAAATCTCCTAGAATTTAGAATTATAGCTAAGCTTTCTGGAGTTGTTATGAGTATGTGGGGAGGTTTCCTGAGTTGCTTTTGTTTTTCATATGGAGTTATATCTCCAGTTCTTATGCCTATCCTTATTTCCTTAATATGTTCCATTTCCTTACTTATCTCTCCCAAAGGCATCATCAAGTTCTTGTAAATGTCATTATCTAAAGCTCTTAAAGGACTAACATAAACACAATAGACCTTATCCTCTAGCCTCTTTTCCTTGCTCAGCTTAAATAACTCGCTCAGTATAACCATAAAAGCCGAGAATGTTTTCCCTGAGCCAGTTGGAGCGGTTATTATGACATTCTTACCTTCGGATATCAGTTTGAAAGAATATCTCTGCGGCGGCGTCAAGGTTTTGAATTTTCTTGTAAACCATCTCCTTATATCTTCGTCTAGACAAGATAGCGATTCTTCTTCACTCCATGGTTTCTTGAGAAACTCTATTGGCATGAGGGGTTCGATAAATAACGATTAAATTTATTAAGATAACCCAAGCTATATCGAAATCTTTCTGCAAAATTTTTAAACGTACAATTAGTTTATCCTTATAGTCGGGGTGGCTCAGCCTGGTTGGAGCGCCTGACTCATAAGCTCAGCTCGAGGGTTCGCTGGGAAATCAGGAGGTCGCGGGTTCAAATCCCGCCCCCGACATCTTAGAATCTTTTCTCATTCTCTCTCAACTTGTTCAGGTATATCTTCTCTACCTTCTCTGTATCTTGGTATTTCTTTATCTCTTCCTCGATCTCGATTGGAAGAGAGCCTTCTCTTATTAATCTAGAAAGTTTGTAAACATCCACATCCGAAACGATCTCCCAGAGACCATGTTTCTTCAAAACTTCTTTTAGTTTCTCTCTTCTCTCATCATCTTTATAGGGAAAAACAGGTCTAGTTCCCACAACTATCCTAGCTTTAGCTTTTGTTCCATATACCGTGTCTAGACCTTCTCTCTTGGCAAAATCTATCAGTTCCTTTCTCACTTTCTCGATCTCTTTATCAATCTCCATGAGTAGGTTTTCCTTTTTCTCTATAAGTTCGGCGTATTTATCTACAAGTTGGACACCTTTATCAGATAGGAAGTCATCTAAAGTCTTTGCTTCTAGTTTATACCTATGCTTAAACTCTCCACATATGGGCTTATACTCACACCAATCACAAAGTATAGAAGGCTTTGCTGGAAACTCTTCTGATCTCTCTATTCTCTCTATTATATCTATAACCTTTTTCCTGAGGATTTCTAACTCTGCATCGTCTTTTTTTATCTCTATTTCCTTATCAAAAGCAAGGAAATGCCATATTAATCTTATATCATTCACATCAGGATATCTATCCTTTATACCTATAGCATATAGAGGGAGCTGTATATCTTTTTCTAGATATTCATTGATCGGCAAGGTCATGTTGGTCTTGTAGTCATGAATTTCGTATATGCCTCCATCTCTGTAAGCCAATCTATCTATGTATCCCTGTATCTTGTATCTCCCTGTACCATCAAGATCCACAACTACTCTCTCTTCCAGTGCTATCGTTCTGGACTGATTAAAAGGATAGTATCTCTTGTAGTAATCTCTCACAAATCTTTCAGCCATTTTCAAATAATTCTCAGGAGTATAATCTTTGTTGGTTATGATTATACCATCATTCCACTTTCTATCCCACTCTTTCCTCAAAAACTCCAGAAGCTCATCTAAGCTATTCAATTTCTCATACATAAGATCCTTGTACAATTTTCTCAATGTTTCGTGAACTCTATTACCTGTAAACGACTCTATAGTCTCTTTTATCTCTGTCTTTATCTTGTCTATGTATGCAAACTTATATTTCCTAGGACACTGAAGATAACAGTTTAGTTTTGAATAAGAATACACTGGCATTCGAAAAACGAAATCTATTCTTGGTATATTAATTATCCTCTATCTGAATATATCCCTTACAGATCTAGCGGTTTCGATCCATCTCAAAAAGGAATTACAAGCTGCCCTCAAAGAGCTGGTGTCTTCCGATTCTATTCTCAGAATCATCTTGTTATCTATTCTATTGATACTAACCTTCGTTTTGGGTATCCTTTTCTTTACCTCAGGCTCTATTGATCTAAAAATTATATCAAGATCTCTTTCTTTCTCAAACTCTATTTCTATAACAGCGGATCTCATCTTAACGGGCTTTAACCCTTTTAGCTATTGGTGGTCTTTCCTTATAGAATATCTTACTTCCGCAGTAAGGACATTGCAAACCTATGCTCTCGACATTCAAATCAACCTTCTTTTTACAGACGCCACATCTATAGCTTACCATCTTATTCCCTCGTTAAACCTAGAACCTTTTCTATATTTAAACTACTCTCGGTTCTCGGAACATAGGCGCCTCCAGCAAATATAGTCTCACATTTTCTGCACTTCCATATCCCTGCTCCAACCCTCTTTACCTTTTTGTGACCGCAAGAAGGACAAACGTGTTTCGCCCTTTGTATTACCTCTATATCTCTGACTAGCTTTCTTATCCTAACTCCGTATCTTGACGAAAATCTTCCAGCAGGACCTACCTTTTTGGTTCTTCTTGCCATACTATCTACCTACTGTCTTTTCCAATACCTTCCTAATGCGAGCACCGTTATCTCTAGCTGATTTAATAATCTTTCTGACCTCATCTATGGTAAAACTACCTGGTAAACCTTTCTGCATTGCTCTTATATCCCCATTTTTATCAGTAGCTACAGTTAATCTAGCTTCTGCTATCATCTCTTCTTCCCAACAAGGATCTACAGCTACTACACCACCATACTTGACAAAGGTGCATGAGATTGGGGGATCATTCTTTATTGGCAAAGGTTCATCTTCTCCTAGATCAAATCTTTCATTTGGTATCTTTGCCGTAAGCAGGGCAGCAAGCGCAGCAAGGGATGAGGCATCGAATAAATTGCCATCATAGTCAAGAATATGTATATCTACGAAAACAACCCACACCTTCTCTCCAGGCTCTATGCATAGTTTTTCAAGATCGATAACCTCCGTCTCTCTTATCCCTCTATCAACAACTCTAGCCAGTTCTATGGCATTCTCATCTGGAGGACCTGCCTCGAATTCTGGAGATGCCAGAGGAATTAACTCAGCATTTGTAGTTAAAACTCCGCTTTCTGGAGAATCTGGATAAGGCTCACCCATCTCAAGCTTGACTCCAACTAAAACCTTTGTATTTCCGAGTTCTACTCTAGCTGATCCTTCTGCTTTCTTCACAAAATTCGTTTGGATCTTTAAGGGTCTATATTCGTCAAATGCTCTACCGTCTATTCTCTTATTCGCCTGAGCAAGCTTATGAAGATACTTCCTCTTTATCTCTGATACAACGAGTTCACTCATTTTCCCTGTTCACCTCCTTCGTGTATTTTTTTAGTAAGGCTTCCCTCTGTAATTTTGATACTATCTCGCAACCTTTTAATGCAAGCTCCAAAGCTTCATCGAATTCTTTTGGAGTTAAATGTCCATCCATCTGTAACAAAAGTATCTCTTTTTTCCTCGGAGCTATGGCTACAGGAAGATCTGCCTCACCATAATTATCCTCTTCCTTGCAGAGATCAAGGACAACATGACCATCTACTTTCCCAGCCGAGCAGGCTACGGGTATGTCTCTCATAGGTATTCCAGCGTCAGCGAGCGCAACAGCAGCCGCAGTTAGTCCAGCACACCTTGTACCTGCATCCGCATCCAGAACCTCTATGTTTATATCAATTGTAGCCCTAGGTAACTTCTCAACCATTATTATATTTTCCAAAGCCTCTCCTATAACCTTCGATATTTCTATGCTTCTCCTATCTGGTCCGGGGCGCTTTCTTTCCTCTACACTAAAAGATGCCATGTTGTAGCGAGCATTGACTATCGCCTTCAACGGATGCTGTTCATGTCTTGGAAGAGTTTCCTTTGGTCCATAAACAGCTGCAATGATTTTGTTGTTTCCCCATTCTATATAGCATGAACCATCAGCTCTATGCAAAGGACCTGCCTCTATCTTTATTGGTCTGAGTTCATCAAATTTCCTTCCATCAATTCTTCTTCCATTCTCATCTATAAGTTTGATATCCTCGGGTTTTTTTGACATCAAATCACTCTCCCTTTAAAAGAGCTATCACTCTTTCCGTTAACCCATATGTGTGAGCTTCTCTCTCTATGAGCCTAATAGCTCTCTCTATCTTTTGAATAGCATCAGGATTCCCATCTACCCATATCCTACCATTTCTACCAACAAATATTCTACAGTTCGTATATCTCTTTAATGCCGTTATCATGGATGCATTTTTCCCTATTATCCTCGGAACTTTTGTTGGCTCTGTCTCAATTAAGGTTCCCCCATTTATCTTGTGAAGACCTCTATCCTTTAATGTTATCTGAACTTTGTCCGGATCTCCAGCCGATTTAATTTTTGCTAGAATGACGTCACCATAGTTGAGAAACTTTGATGTATTTCCTATCTCTACAAACCAAGGAACCTCATTTATATGTAGAAAAGCGGGATATATTGAGTTGATATCAACCATCCAAACAGCAGCCCCAACCTCTATAACTATACCAACAACAACATCTCCAGCTTTTGGTTCGTATTTTCCTCGAAGTGGTGTGATAGTTACAACTCCATCCTTCACGTTTAGTATCCCTAGTCTCTCTGCGTATATCTTACCATCCTCAACAAATGTTCCTGTCCCTGGCTTGAGTTTTTTTGCATCACCTATAAGTTGGCTTGGAAGGACAAGCTCCCTTGTCTCTTTCTTCTCTTTAGGCATATCCATCAACTCAATAACTTTGTTTCAACATTTCCCTTGGTAATATCATTAATCTTATCATAAAACTCAGTTTGCAATCCTGCAGGTATCTGAATGATACCTACCCATGATCCATCCGATTGCCACTCCTCTTTTATCAACGTACCAAAACTTCTGACTAAGCCATATGCTTTTCCTATATGTGTAGCCGGTATCTTGACAGATATTCTCACCTGTTCCATGGATATTGGTAAGATAGGTCTTATCTTCTCAACAACTTCCTTTACCTGTTGATCTACAGGTTTGAATGGATCTATATGAACTCCAGCCTCTTCTATCGCTAATTCTATCCTCTTTCTTGGATGCGGAGCCTTTGTCCTTGGATCCATAGCATTCTTAGCTATTATCTCAACTATCTGATTGAATTTTCTTTTCTGCATCTCATGCCTCTGCTCGGTGGTTAGTTGGATATTTCCCCTCAATATAATCTGCTTTGCAACCTCTGCTATATCTGTCGTTCCAAAACATTTCTGTATCGCTTCCTCAGATGCTCTCTCTCCTTTTCTCGCATCCTTGAAAACCTCATCCACTGCTAGGCTTGATAGTATATCAATCTCTTTTCCATCTATCAGATCTGCAGCTGCTTTCGGGTCAACGAGTATCTCGAAGTGATTATCTCCGATGGTTAATCTTGCTATAACAGCCTTTTCCAGGCTGGTCACCCTACACTCCTCCCAAAGCCTTCTTTATGTACTCCTTTGTTTCCTCAGGTGAAAGCTTTCTAAACTTCCTAGAAGAGTCGACAATTCCTATTTCTATAGCATCTGGATTTATCTTACCTTCCACACCCTTACTCAAGGCTTTTAGGCCAAGTATTATCGCTTCATCCTTATCTATGTCTTCCTTGTAATGCTTTTCAAAGTAAGCTATAACGCCATCTCTTCCTGCTCCCTCGCTTGTCGCTTTGTACTCTATCATAGCTCCAGATGGATCGGTTGAGAATAATCTTGGACCGCTATCATCTACGCCTGCTATAAGCAAGGCTGTTCCAAAAGGTCTCACTCCCCCATATTGAGTATAGGTCTGTTTAAAGTCACATATCCTTTTAACTAAGGTCTTGATCTCTATCTTTCTGTTGAATGTTATTTCATTAATCTGGGCATCGACTCTTGCTCTATCAACCAAGACCCTTGCATCAGCTACTAACCCAGAGGTAGCACATCCTATATGATCATCTATCTGAAACATCTTCTCTATAGACTGAGGTTCTATCAGGCGAGAGGTTATCCTCTTATCGACTATCAGAACAACGCCATCCCTATACTTCAGCCCTACAGTAGTTGTTCCTCTCTTTACAGCCTCTCTTGCATACTCAACTTGAAATAGCCTTCCATCTGGAGAAAATACCGTTATCGCTCTGTCGTATGCCATATTTGATGGTTGCATATCCTTAATCACCTCTCAAACTCTACCAGAAATATGTAATCTAGGTATATACTTTTTGCAGGTTATGCCCTAACTACAACCTCCTTTATATACCTTTTGCACTCTAGAGATATCTCTCTCAAAAAATCTCTCTCATATGGCTTCACTTTTCTCAACTCTTTGCTCATCGCATTCTCTGGATTGAATTGTTGTATGGCAAATCTCTTAGCTGGCGATAAGAACTTGGATATTTCTATTACATCTCTAGCGGTGAGAAATGTAGGAACTACCGTTGTTCTGAACTCATAATCTAAACCTGAATTTTTTATTGTATCTATGCTCTTTTCTATCCTTTTAATATCTACCCTCACGCCTGCCAACCTGCTGTATATCTCTTTTTCAAGGGGAGCCTTCACATCCATAGCTATGTAATCCACGAGCCCTTTGTCTATGAGGTGGGATAATTTGTCTGGATTGTATCCGTTAGTGTCTATCTTGATTTTCATACCTATCTCCTTCAGTCTTCTGCATAGATTTTCAAGATCCTTAAACAGTGTAGGCTCTCCACCTGTTATGACCACGCCATCGATGAAATCTGAGTTTTCAACAAGATATTTCTCTATCTCCTTGTAATCTATATCTGGATATTTATCTGGATTTAAAATCAAACCGTAGTTATGACACATTGGGCATCTAAAGTTGCAATTCGGAAGAAAAAGAACGGATGTTATGTTTCCGTCCCAGTCAACCAGAGATGTTTTTATAAAGCCTTTTATTCCCATTGGATCACCATAAATGGGGAGAGGGTCTCCCCTCTCCCACCTCCACGCTCTCACGCACTGAACTTATCTAGGTTGTCTCTCCTTCTGTCCTTTAACTCTCCAAGTTTTCCTTTATTCCATGAGCTTATCTTTGAAAAGAAACCGGTAACTCTAGTTATACCATCAACATCCTCAGAATTACAATATGGGCATCTCTCATGTAAACCTCTAGACACTTTTCCACAGGTTAAACAATGAGTAAACTCGGGCGAGAAAGCGATCTGTGCGTTCTGAGTGTTAAAGAATGTCTTCTTGACGAAATTTGCTATAGAGTTTGGATTTGGTCTTGATTCTCCAAGCCATATATGCGTTAATGCGCCAGCCTCGATAAGGGGATGAAATCTACCATCCTTTTTGACTCTCTCTATTGGGGATACCGGAGCTGAGACATTCATGTAGGTCGAATTCGTATAATAGATCTCTCCTCTCTTTTTGTCTCCTTTGACTACGGTTGTTGCTTGGAGTGGATAATGTTTCATATCGAGCATAGCTAACCTATATGCTGTAGATTCTGCAGGAGTTTGCTCAAGAGGAAGTCTAATTCCATACTTCTCACTAAGCTCATCTGCTATCTTTTTCATGGTTGCTATAACCTTTAAACCGAATAGATGGGCATACTCAGATTCGTGTAACTCCTCTCCGATATGATACTGAACCATCTCATTTAAGCCAAGCATACCTATCAAAAACGTTGCCCTATTCAATCTATAATAAGGTTCGCCATCAAGATCCATGGCTAGAAGTGCAAGAGGTCCTCTTCTTCCCATTTTCAAGAGTTCCTCTATAAATGCTCTTTTCTGAAGATGAGCTTTTACTGCTAGCTCTATTCTTTCTCTCAGTATCTCAAATAGTCTATCATCATCACCATTTGCCTCATATGCGATTCTGGGAAGATTTATTGTCACATTCTGCATTGCTGAATACCTCATCTTCCAAGGTTCCTTTGCATCCTCTAGATCTTCATCACTAAGATTAAAGGCTAATCTGCAGCATTCTGATATTTTTGCGGTATTTCCTCTATCAAAAACGTAATATGTGTTTCCTTTTTCAGCGGCAACCTCGCTAATCTTGTAGAGAAACTCCTCATGACCCTCTGTAGAAAAGAATCTATCTGTCATGTGTACATTTGGTTTAGGGAAGAAGAAAGGTCTGCCTAGGGCATCTCCTTCATAGTAAACATCGAAAAGAGCCATAGCAAATCTCTGAGATTCTTCAACATAATCTGCATAGGTGTTCCCTGTATACTTCCCTTCCGGACCTATCGCTGGAACATCTTCGAAATGCTTGGGACATTCCCAGTAGATGTTTATATCGCTGAATATGCTCTGTCCTCCTCTCGCCACGGCTTGCTGGGCAAACTCATATACCAGTATCTGGGCTAGCTGTTTCATTCTTCTATCATCTACATTTGTAAGGTAGGGGGCAAGGAACAGGTTGAATGCATCCCATCCTATCGCTCCAGCAAAATGACCCTGAAGTGCTGCAGAGAATTTTATAACCTGTTCGATTAAAACCTCTGGATGCTTTGCTGGTCTAGCTATAGATATGGCATTGGGTAGATTTAAACCAAACTTCTTAACATACTCTATATTCTGTCCAGAGCAGTAGGGTCGATCTATCATTCCAAGATCATGTAAATGGATATCGCCCCGCATATGTGCATCTGCAACGTCTTGAGAGAAAACTTCGATCAGAGCATATTCCTTCTTTATTCTCTCAGCCAATGTAAGATTTGTTGCCTCTGGACCATGGGGTACGTTTGCGTTTTCTTTGTTAGGGTTTATTATTATCTGTCTGGCATCGTAAAGAGGTACCCCCAATCTCGTATGCTGTCTTCTTATATGTTCAAGACCATATTCTATCAACTTTGCATTTGTTAACTCTCTTACAAGAGGTGCAGTAACATTATCTATATTCAAACTCATTATTAGTTTCTCTACCTCTTTTGCTATTATCCTTGCAGCATCTTCACTTATTTCTGTTTCTCTCAGAAGAGCTTCTACTATCTTGTTCCTGTCCCACCTATGTATCTCCTCGCTCGATGTCCTGACAAAGAGCGATAGATCTGTGGCATCTTCTTGAGGTTTTGCTTCTACCTCGCTTTTGAGGTGGTGTGGTCTATATCCATTATCCTTCAAACGGAGCATGATATCGTCCTCTCGTACTAGAAGAGTGTGAAATTCTTTCATTATCTGCCTTTTTATCTAAATTTCTGAACTTAGTTTTTTACCAAAAGAAAAACTATTTATTACCAAGTTTGTTACCAATTACAGAAGTGATACTATGGAGATTTTCAAAAGAGATTTAACTCTTCAAGATAAGATCTTAGACTACCTTAGAGAGGGTGAGGATTCTATATCAGGAATCCACAGAAAATTAGAGAGAGACGGATATAAGCTTCACAGATTGGTATTAACAGGATATCTAAAAGCTTTAGCAGATGTGGGTATACTCAAAGAACATGAAATCAAGCCGTCTAAGGTTTATTCTTGGAGATCAAAAGTTAAAAAAAGAAGTATATATGAGATAGTTGGAGAAAAGGTAAAGAAGTTGTCTGATTCTAAAGCAGAACAAGCAAGGCTAGCAGTGTATATCCTGCAGAAGCTCTTCAAAAGAGCTATTTTTCTAGAGGAGGTAAAAAGATGCGGAATAGATGTAGATGATATAGATGCAAGGAAAGTGGGCGGAGAAGAGAGGATTCAAGCAAGGAAAGTGCTGTCAAATACTTTTGTAAAGCTTCCTTACAATAACCCGGCCTATATTGTCGAAGGAACCAAAGGTATGAAAGATATATATGAAGATGTGTTGGAAGAAATTGTTTTACAACTACTTAATGCAAAGAAGTTTGTATTTAGAGGGAAACAACTAAAATTAGATTAAACGCCTCTCTTATCTCCCCATATTATTTTGTGGATCTGTAGAGATAATCTAGCATTGATGCCATCTTCTATCATGAGTTCAGCAATCCTCTTATAGTCAGTTCCCCAGACGGGTTGTATTATTAGTTTGCATCTTGGTTTAAATCTCCTTATAAGATCCTTAGCATAATTATAGTCCTCTTCGTCATAAACCACGAATTTCAGCTGATCATGTTCTCTTAGGAGGGTTATATTATCCAGCTTCATTCTGTCACTCATACCAGAATATGGACATTTTATGTCTAATGATACCATGAAATTCTCCTCGTATTTTTCGAATCTTTTGCATATATCAGATATATCCAAACTTCCGTTTGTTTCAATACAAACCTTGTAACCATTGTCTAACAAAGCCTTAAGCAAAACAGGAGTTTCTTCCTGTAGAAGAGGTTCTCCGCCTGTTACACATACGTATCTACTCCTGTAACTTCTAATTTGATTCATTATCTCTTCTACACTCATGTCTTTACCTTCATAGAATGCATACTCTGTATCGCAATATTTGCACCTAAGATTACAGCCTGTGAGTCTTATGAATATAGTTGGATATCCTACTAGTTCGCCTTCGCCCTGAATGGAATGAAATATCTCACAGACCCTCATGATTCACCTCTTAATAGGTAGCATAAAGTATATATATGGGAATTATTATTTGGGTATCCCTGTCTCAGACCATAGTATAGAATGAGATATATAAAGGTTGGGTTTATGGGCGTTCGGGCCTGTAGCTCAGCCAGGTAGAGCATCTGGCTTTTAACCAGGTGGTCATGGGTTCGAATCCCATCAGGCCCGCTAGGATGGAAGGGAGGATGGTCTCAGATATGAAGGAAAAGGAATTTAGCATCCTCGACCATGAACTTGTACCCCAACATATAGTTTTATCTAAGAAAGAAGCTGAAGAGGTTCTGAAGAAATTCAATATACAACCCGAACAGCTTCCTAAGATACTAACTACAGATCCTGTTGTTAAGGCTATAGGCGCAAAGAAAGGGGACATAATCAAAATAATAAGAAAGAGTAAAACCGCCTCAAAAGCTATAGCATATAGGTTAGTTGTTGAGGAAGAAGCAATTTCTCCTGTAAAAGATATTGTTGTGAAAGAGTTTGAGGAGGAGTAATTAGTATGAGGGAGCTTGTTGATGCTTTCTATAGAGAAAGGAGCATTGTTAATCACCAGATAGCATCCTATAACGATTTTCTGGAAAGAAGGTTACAGAACATTATAAACACGACAACTGTGGGAGAAGCTGGTGAAGGAGAGCAAACCGAAAGAGGTTATATCTACCCGGAGATAGAGGGGTTCAAGATAAAGCTCGGCAAGATAAAGGTTGGAAGACCTGAAGTAAAGGAAGCTGATGGGTCTGTAAGAGAACTTTTCCCCATGGAAGCTAGACTAAGAGATCTCGATTATGAAGCTCCTATCTGGTTAGAATTCATTCCAATAAGGGATGGCGTAGAGTATGAACCCGAACTTATAAGGATAGGAGAACTTCCGATAATGGTCAAATCAAAAGCCTGTAATATATCCAAGGAAGCTTTTGAGGAAAGGGAAGGGAGAGAGTTAACAGACGAAGAGTATAGGGAGTTGCTGGTGAAGGTTCAAGAAGATCCTCTCGATCCAGGAGGATACTTCATAAGCAATGGTACGGAGAGAGTGCTCGTTACCGTTGAAGATCTAGCTCCGAATAGAGTTTTAGTAGAAAAGGACACGCAGTACGGTACAGAAATAGAGGTAGCAAAAATATTCTCGCAGAAGGAAGGTTATAGAGCATTGACGGTTGTGGAAAAGAAAAGAGACGGTATCCTGATGGTATCCCTTCCAACAACATATGGACAAATACCTCTTATAATATTGCTAAAAGCCCTAGGAATGGAAAATGACGAAGAGATCCTGAATGTAATGGCAATGAGACCGGAACTTGAGCCTTATGTTCTCGCGAACATTGAGGAATGTACGAATGAATACGGAATAACAAACAAGGAAGAAGCCATAGCATATTTAGGTAAAAAGTTTGCTGGAGGCCAAGCTAGGGAATATAGAATTAAGAGAGTTGAGACTATTCTAGATAAGAACCTGCTCCCCCATCTGGGAGATGATCCCTCAGACAGAATAACAAAAGCCGTCTTCATGGCAAGAATGGGAATGAGGGTACTAGAGTTAGCCCTCGGACTGATAGAGCCAGATGACAAGGATCACTATGCCAACAAAAGATTAAAACTTGCTGGTGACCTAATGGAGGATCTCTTCAGAGTCGCTTTTACTGCATTATGTAAGGACATAAAATATCAGATAGAAAGAGTTCACGCCAAAGGGAAGGACATAAGAATAAGTTCATGCGTTAGATCCGATGTTTTGACTCAGAGATTACATCATGCTATAGCTACTGGAAACTGGGTGGGAGGGCGTGCTGGGGTATCGCAACTATTAGATAGAACCAGTAACCTCTCTGCAATAAGCCATCTTAGAAGAGTTACATCCCCATTAGCTAGATCTCAGCCTCATTTCGAGGCAAGAGATCTCCATTCAACTCAGTGGGGAAGGTTATGTCCAAACGAGACTCCGGAAGGACCAAACTGTGGTCTGGTAAAGAATCTTGCATTAACCGTAGATATATCCGAAGGTTATGATGAAAAAGAGGTCGAAAAGGTTCTTAGAGATCTAGGACTGGAAGAGGTTTCAAAGGAGTCTAAAGGTTCTAGAGTATACCTCAACGGAGACCTCATAGGCATGCACCCAGATGGGAAAGAACTCGTAAAACAACTCAGAGATAGGAGAAGGAAAGGTTTGCTTCATCATGAAGTAAATGTTTGCTATTATGAGGATTCAAACGATGTTGTCATAAACTGTGATAGCGGTAGACTGAGAAGGCCTCTTCTTGTTGTTGAGCATGGACATATACTGTTAACAAAGCAGTATCTAGAGGATTTAAAGAACGGAAGAAAAACATGGAGTGACCTCATAAAGGAAGGTATAGTGGAATATCTCGATGCTGAAGAAGAAGAGAACGCATACATAGCTTTAAGGGAAGAAGATCTAACCCCGGAGCATACCCATATGGAAATAGATCCAATGTGTATTCTTGGTGTAAGTGCAGGACTCGTTCCCTATGCAGAGCATAATGCTTCTCCAAGAATTACTATGGGAGCAGGAATGGGAAAGCAAGCGTTGGGATTCTTTGCTTCCAATTATAGGATAAGACCAGATACAAGAAGTCATCTCCTGCATTACCCTCAGGTTCCTCTCGTTCAAACCCATACCGCCAAATATGTTAAACTTCTTGATAGACCAGCTGGTCAGAACTTCGTAGTGGCTATACTTTCATATAAGGGCTATAACATGGAGGATGCTTTGATTTTAAACAAAGCTAGTATAGATAGAGGGTTAGCTAGAAGCACATTCTTCAGAACATACAGCGCAGAGGAAAGGAGATATCCTGGTGGTCAGGAGGATAGATTCGAGATACCCAGTCCAGATTGCAGAGGTGTGAGAAGTGAGGAAGAGTACAGGAATTTGGATGAGGATGGTCTGATATATCCCGAGTGTAACGTCAATAGCGATGATGTTCTCGTTGGCAAAACCTCTCCACCTAGATTTATAGAAGAACCAACAGATTTCTTGACTCCACAAAAAAGGAGAGAGACCTCTGTTACGGTTCAGCATGGAGAGAGAGGAGTGGTAGATAAAGTTATGCTCTCAGAATCTGTCAGCGGATCAAGGATGGTGAAGATAAAGGTGAGGGATGAGAGGATTCCTGAATTGGGAGATAAATTTGCATCTAAGCATGGTCAGAAGGGAGTTGTAGGATATATAGCTCCACCAGAGGATATGCCCTTCAACGAAGATGGTATATCTCCAGATCTTATAATCAATCCTCATGCAATTCCGAGTAGAATGACCGTGGGGCATGTTCTTGAGATGATTGGAGGTAAAGTAGCTGCCCTCGAAGGAAGATTCGTTGATGGTACACCATTCAGCGGTGAACCAGAAGAGGCGTTGAGAAAAGCCTTGGTAGCGAATGGTTTCAAGCATACTGGGAAAGAGATTCTCTATGATGGAGAAACTGGAAAGGCATATGAGTGTGACATTTTTGTTGGTTGCATCTACTATCAAAAATTGCATCACATGGTCGCTGGCAAGATGCACGCCAGAAGCAGAGGGCCCGTACAGATACTAACAAAACAACCAACGGAGGGTAGATCCAGAGAAGGAGGATTAAGATTTGGAGAGATGGAGAGAGATTGTCTGATAGGACATGGAGCATCAATGGTCATAAAGGATAGGCTTCTCGATGAATCTGATCTAACCGTAAAGTATGTCTGTAACAACTGTGGGCACATAGCAATAGTCGATAGACACGGTAAACTAAAATGTCCGATATGTGAAGATAAGGCAGAGATATATCCGGTTGATATGAGTTATGCTTTCAAGCTGTTACTAGATGAGTTGAAATCCATGTGTATAGCACCAAGATTGAGACTAGAATCCTTGGTGTGATAGTATGGTGGAGACAGGAATAACCAAGAAGATTGGAAAGATAGAGTTTGGCGTACTTTCTCCGTCAGAGATAAGAAAGATGAGTGCTACCAAAGTGATAACAGCAGACACCTACGATGATGATGGTTTTCCAATACCAATGGGACTGATGGATCCAAGGCTTGGAGTGATAGAGCCAGGTCTAAGATGTAAAACCTGTGGATTAAGAGCTGGAAAGGATGGTTGTCCTGGACATTTTGGTCATATCGATTTAGCTATGCCAGTCATACATGTTGGATTCGTAAAAGAGATAAGAGATTGTCTCAGAACAACCTGTAGAAACTGCGGTAGAATTCTTCTCCCAGATGAAAGATTGGAATATTACAAGAAATTAAGAGAAGAGTACATCAAGGAAGGTAAAGATACAAGTTTCATCCTGAAGGCAATAATAAATGAGGTAAAGAATGTTGAAAAATGTCCAAGATGCGGAAGAGAAGTAGGGAAGATAGAATTGGACAAACCCACAACATTCAGGGAGAATGGAAAGAAATTGACTCCCGCAGAAGTGAGAGAATGGTTAGAGAAGATACCTGATGAGGATCTCCCTCTCCTTGATATAGAGAGAAAGGCTACAAGACCGGAATGGTTTGTGCTCACTGTACTGCCTGTTCCTCCCGTAACGGTTAGACCTTCAGTGACGTTGGAAACTGGAGAGAGAAGCGAAGATGATTTAACTCACAAGCTTGTAGATGTTATAAGAATAAACCAAAGATTACAAGAGAACAGAGATGCGGGAGCTCCACAACTTATAGTCGAAGATCTTTGGGAATTGCTTCAGTATCATGTTACAACATACCTAGACAATCAGACATCTGGCATACCACCAGCTAGACACAGATCCGGAAGACCTCTAAAAACCCTGGCTCAGAGATTGAAGGGGAAAGAAGGGAGATTTAGAAGTAATCTATCTGGTAAAAGAGTTAATTTCTCAGCTAGAACAGTCATCTCTCCAGATCCAAATCTAAGCATAAATGAGGTTGGTGTACCTATAGACATGGCAAGAGAGCTTACTGTTCCGATAAAGGTTACGGAGCATAACATAGATTGGTGCAGGATGATGGTAAGAAGAGGACCAAATCCAACAACAGAGAGAGGAGAGTACATACCTGGAGTCAACTATGTTATTAGAGAGAGGGGTGGCATAAAGCAGAGGATAAAGGTGACTGAAAAGAATAAAGAAGATCTGGCTGAAAAATTGGAAGAGGGAATGATCATAGAGAGACAGTTGATGGATGGAGATATAGTTCTGTTCAACAGGCAACCCTCTCTACACAGAATGTCCATGATGGGACACAAAGTAAGAATAGTTCCGTACAAGACCTTTAGATTTAACTTAGCTGTATGTCCTCCATACAATGCTGATTTTGATGGAGATGAAATGAATCTACACGTTCTCCAGGGAGAGGAAGCAAGAGCTGAGGCTGAGATTCTGCTCAAAGTACAAGAGCATATTCTCTCTCCGAGGTTTGGAGGTCCTATAATAGGAGCTATACATGATCACATCTCCGGCTGCTTCCTCCTTACATATGGGGATAGGAAGGTGCCATTGAGTGATGCCATACAGATATTGTCGAATGTTCCCGACAAAGAGAAGATTCCGAAGGTACATGTAGATAAAGATGGGAATAAGTTTATTTATGGAAAGGATATCTTTAGCTCCATACTTCCAAAGGATCTGACAATATCATTCCCTGCAAAGGTTTGCTCCCATCCTCCACTTGATGATCCAAGAGAATGCCCAACAAAGACTTGCGTAATAATAGAGAATGGTGAACTCAAGCAAGGAGTGATAGATGAAAATGCAATCGGTGCATTCAAAGGAATGGTTATAGACAGGATAGTAAGAGAAAAAGGAACGGAAGGAGGACGCAAGTTCATAGATCAAGTTACCAGACTGGGAATAGCAGCAATATCGGTATTTGGATTCACTGTGGGTCTAGATGAAGAAGACATTCCTGTTGAGGCGCAGAGGAAGATAGAGGAGGGTATAGAGAAGGCTAAGGAGAAGATCAATAACCTTATAGAGATCTACAGGAGAGGAGAATTAGAGCCTCTACCAGGCAGAAGTTTAGAAGAAACTCTCGAGATGGAAATAATGAGAGTTACTGGTAAAGCGAGAGATATGGCTGGAGAGATAGCAAGTAAATATCTAGGTATGAATAATAGCTCTGTTATAATGGCAAGATCGGGAGCAAGAGGTAGTATGCTTAACCTTTCTCAAATGGCTGGAGTTGTTGGCCAACAAGCAGTAAGAGGAGAAAGGATCCATAGAGGATATAGAGGAAGGACTTTACCTCACTTTAAGAAGGGAGATATAGGAGCTGAAGCGAAGGGATTTGTAGCATCTAGTTATAAGAAGGGACTTTCTCCAACAGAGTACTTCTTCCATTCTATGGGAGGAAGAGAAGGTCTCGTAGATACTGCAGTGAGAACTTCTAGATCTGGATACATGCAGAGGAGATTGATTAATGCTCTTGAGAATCTCAAGGTCGAGGAAGATATAACGGTAAGAGATACAGATGGAGTAATTATACAGTTTGTTTACGGTGAGGATGGTATAGATCCCACCAGGAGTGCGAGAGGAAAAGCCATAGATTTGGATAAGATTGTTACTGAAGTGAAAAAAGGTGGTTAGGCTATGCCAAAAAAAGATCTTTCAAAAGAGGATGTGCTTAAAAAGATTGATAGCTATGTAAAGAAGAAGAATTATGTTCTTCCACACAGTGTTAGAGAAGAGATTGCAGAGAGAATTGTAAAAGAAAATCTGGTTGATAAGTTAGAGAAATTTGTGGATAAAGCTTTTGAGCAGTATAGCAAAAATATGATAGAGCCAGCTGAGGCTTGTGGAATAGTCGCCGCACAAAGCATAGGTGAGCCAGGAACGCAGATGACGATGAGAACCTTCCACTATGCAGGAGTAGCAGAGATTAACGTTACTCTAGGTTTGCCAAGATTGATAGAGATTGTGGATGCAAGATCCACACCATCTACACCTATGATGACGATTTACCTTGAGGGAGCTTACAAAGTCAATGCAGAGATGGCACAGAAGATAGCGAATAAGATAGAGATGACCAGATTACAGGATATTGCTTCTCTTGAGTTAGATATCGAGAATCTCATCGTATATGTTGATCTAGATGAAAAGAGTATGAGTAAGAGAGATATATCAAAGGAAGATGTGATAGACAAGATTAAAAAGATTAAGAAGATAAAAGTCGAAGAAACAAAAGGCAACAGACTAAAGGTAATCCTTGAAGAACCTAGTTACAAAGGTCTTCTGATGATAGCAGAATCTCTCAAAAAGCTGAAGATAAAAGGCATAGATGGAATTGAGAGGGTAATAATAAGAAATGAGCCTGGAGAAGGCTATGTCATATATACAGAGGGTAGTAACCTAGAAGAGGTTTTAAAGATAGAAGGAGTTGACTCAACCAGAACAAGAACCAATGACATCCAGGCAGTAGCTAGAGTCTTGGGCATAGAAGCGGCAAGAAACATGATAATAGAAGAAGCACACAACACTCTAATGGAACAGGGTTTATATGTAGATATAAGACATATAATGCTCGTAGCTGACATAATGACTGTAGATGGAACGGTAAGAGCGATAGGGAGACATGGAGTAAGTGGAGAGAAAAGTTCTGTACTGTCAAGGGCTGCCTTCGAGATTACTGTAAATCATCTTTTGAGAGCTGCAAGGAAGGGAGAGGTTGATCAACTTAAAGGGGTAGCAGAAAATATTATAGTTGGCCAGCCCATAACTGTAGGAACTGGAGCTGTGAAGTTAGCAATGGGAGCAAGGAGGAAGTAGGAATGGTAGACATAGAGAGAGCATTTAAATCTGTGATGAAGAAAGGAAAAGTTACGATAGGTTTGAAAAAGACAAAAAAGATGATAATTGATGGAAAAGCAAAGATGGTAGTCGTAGCAAAGAATTGTCCAGAAAGAGAAGAAATAAAAAATTTGGCCAAAGAGAGAAATATACCTATTTTTGAATTCCCTGGGAAAGGCGTTGAGTTGGGACCTGCATGTGGTAAACCCTTTGCAATATCGACATTTGCTGTTTTAGATGAAGGGAAAACAGATATTCTCAGTATAGTCGGAGAGAGTTAGGTAATGGTAGAGAGAGTTATATCCAACGAAGACATGCAAAAAATCAGATTAGCAGCGTCTATAACCAAGGCAGATGTAATAGACTGTGTCGAGGATGATGACACTATAGTTTTTGTTGTGAGTAAAGGTTTTTTAGGCATAGCTATAGGTAAAAATGCAAGGAATATAGAGAGGCTGAAGGAGATACTCAAAAAGAACGTTAGATTTGTCGAGCTAGATGATGATGAGAAGAAGTTTATATCCAATCTTTTCAAACCTTTCAAGATAGAGGAGATTAGTATAGAGAAAGTTGGAAACAGAAATATAGCAAAATTGAAAGTTCCCCAAAAGGACAAAACTAGAATCATAGGTAGAGGAGGAAGAAACGTAAGACTTGCAAGAGCTATAGCTCAAAGACATTCCTCTATAGAGGATATCCAAATTCAATAAAAATCGAAAATTTATAAGTTTGATTCATCTATTCTGCTTGGGGGTATAACTTTGAGGATCAGAGAACACCCTATTCTAGAGTTCAAGAGGGGGAAAAAGGTAAAATTCTATTTCAATGGAAGGGAAATTTATGGATATGAAAACGAGAGTATAGCCGCTGCTTTGGTTGCAAATGAAGTTTACAAATTTTCTACGAGTTTGAAATATGATAGACCCAGAGGTTTTTTCTGTGGCATAGGGAAGTGTGCATCCTGCAGAATGAGAGTAAATGGTATACCCAACGTAAGGACTTGTCTAGAAAAAGTTAGAGAAGGAATGAATGTAGAGATGCAGGATAAGGTTGCAGATCTTCCAGATGCAGATTTTATAGAAAAAAAGATTGAGCACCTAGATTGTGACATTCTAGTAGTTGGAGGGGGACCAGCAGGACTATGCGCTGCCCTTGAATCTGCTAAATATGGAGTTAAAGTTATTCTCGTTGATGAAAACTACAGACTAGGTGGTCAGCTCATAAAACAGACTCACAAATTTTTTGGCTCGAAAGATGAAATGGCTGGAAAGAGGGGAATAGACATAGCAAAGGGGTTGGAAGATCTAATTAGGAAAAATAAGAACATAAAGGTTCTTTTGAGATCTACAGTCTTTGGATATTATGAAAGTAAGAAAAATCATCTCTTCGGAATAGCTGAAAGATTGGATGATCTCAGCGAAAAAATATACAAAGTGGAGTGTAAAAATGCAATCATAGCTACTGGAGCATCAGAAAATATGTTGGTATTCCCGAACAATGATCTTCCTGGCGTTTATGGAGCGGGCGGAGTGCAAACTTTGGTAAATGTTTATGGAGTTAAGCCTGGTGAAAAAGTTTTAATGGTCGGATCTGGAAATGTTGGGCTGATAGTTTCCTATCAACTTTTACAGGCTGGTGTAGAGGTTAAAGGAGTGGTTGAGGCTTTGCCAAAGATAGGTGGTTATTTTGTTCATGCTGCAAAGTTGAGGAGGTTTGGCGTACCTATCTATGTATCTCATACCTTAAAAGAGGTGCATGGAAAGGATAAGGTTGAAGGAGCTACTATAGTTAAGTTGGATAAAAACTGGAATGAAATTCCTGGAACTGAAAAAAGAGTTGATTGTGATGTTGTTTGCTTAGCAGTAGGTCTATCTCCGTCCACAAGATTAGTATCTCAAACTGGAGCAGATATATCATATATACCCGAAGCCGGTGGATTTGTAGCCCTACATAATGATTACATGGAAACTTCTAAAGAGGGGATATTCGTAGCTGGAGATTTGTCTGGTATAGAAGAAGCATCTATAGCTATGATAGAGGGGAAGATAGCTGGGTTGGCTGCAGTCGAAAGATTGGGAGTGAAAATAGACAAAAGTAAAATGAACAACTACCAAGAAAGACTTAAAGAACTCAGGGCTGGCCCATTTGGAGAGAGAGGAAGAAAGGCCAAGGAAAGAATTAAAGAAATGTGGAGGAGCAAGTATGGAGGATTATGAGGTCTCTGGAGTGATAAGCAGAGATATGATAAAGATGCCAAGCGAAAAACATCTAAAGAGGGGAGTAGCTATCATCGAATGCGTCCAAGAAATTCCCTGTAACCCATGTGTCGATGCATGCCCTTTCGGTGCCATATCTATGGAGGATTTGAATGCTCTTCCAAAAATAGACTATGATAAATGCGTTGGTTGTGGAAGATGTGTATCTGTATGCCCGGGTTTGGCAATATTTTTGGTAAAAATAGAGGGAGAAAACGGCTTTGTAACTCTACCATACGAGATGCTACCCATCCCAAAGGTTGGAGAAATTGTAAAAGTATTAGATAGGGAAGGCAGGGTGATTGGGGAAGGAGAAGTTGTAAAATTAAAAATTGAAAACAGAACAAGTATTGTAACTATCAAGATTGACAAGAGTTTGATTATGGATGCAAGAAACATAAGGATCGATCGAAAATGATTTATATCAACATTCATATTTTGGATGGGGGATTAAATGAGAAAATTGTTAGTTGGTATTGTAACAATGCTAGTGATTTTCTCAGTATCCAGTTCTTTCATATCAAGAGAGAGTGATGCAAGGGGTAATTTTAAATTTCCTTTAAAGTGGAAAATCTGGAATTTCCATCCAACCATATTTAAGTTAATCTTGAACAAAATTTTCAAAAAATATGAGATTGCAAATCGTCACAAAATTACTACCAAAACAAACCTAACTTCTACTAGCAATGGAAAAATCATAACAGTCGACGATGAGGGTGACGGAAACTTTACATCCATACAAGATGCTGTGGATAACGCAAGCATAGGAGATACGATATTGATTTACAGTGGAACGTACCACGAGGAGGTAAAGATAAACAAAACTTTGTTAATAATTGGTGTAGATCGGGAGTTAGGTTCAGGAAATGACATTGGTTATCCTGTAATAGATGGAGAGAAAGAATTAGAAACGGCTATAGAAATATCGAAAAAAGCAAGGGGTATAAGTATAGAAGGGCTAAAAATAACCGGGTACACTGGCAGAGGTATAGATTGCTCGGCTGATGAAGGGGTGTTTAGAAATTTATACATAGAGAATTGCGTTCACCCATGGCAGATGTTTGTAGCAAACGCGATTTGGTTAGGAGGAGATAATTGCATAGTAGAGAATTGCGTGTTCTATGCGAACGAAGGGGGAGTATTTGACGGTAGAAATTCGAAAGGGAATATAATAAGGAATTGTGAATTCAGAAGCACTTCTGAATTTGGATTAGATATCAAAGGAACGAACGAAAGGATCGAAAACAATCGCTTTATAGATGATAGAAGCATAATGATACGCGAGGGAACAGCATCCTGCATCGTTCTAGAAAACACTTTTGATAATAGCAGATACTCGGCTGTCTATGTATATGGTAAAAGTGATGGCACAAGAATCTCTGGAAATAAGATACGTGGCGGAAAAGTTGGAATACATTTGCAAATGTATAATGAGCCTTCAGACATAACGGTAGAGGAGAATCATATCTCCTCGACTCTAGATGCCGGTATCTATCTGAAGGATGTGAATGCCTCTGTTATTATAAGAAATAATGTTATTTCTGAATGTAAAACAGGGATAGAGTTTGGAAGTTACAGTGATGAAGGATTTAACAATAGAAACATACAAATTTATGGAAATACGATTTTAGGCTGTAAGGAAGGAATTTCATTGAAAGGATGTGAAGGTATTAGCATTTTTGAAAATATGATCAAAAAGAATGACATAGGGATAACGTGCTCAGTTAGAACAAGATGCAATAACATATATCACAATAATTTCATCGATAATGGTCTCAGCGCATACGATTTTTCTGGATCAAACAAATGGAACAAAAAATATCCTGAAGGTGGAAACTACTGGAGTGATTACTCTGGTAGAGATGAAGATGGTGATGGGATAGGAGATAAACCCTATAAAATCCCAACATCTGGAATTGATGAATATCCCTTTATGGAAGCATATGGATGGGAGAACTTACCCCCTTCGGCACCAATGATAATAGGTCCTTCTTCTGGAAGGATCGGTGTTTATTATACCTACAACTTCTCATCCGAAGATCCTGAAAGTGGAGGTGTGTACTACTACATAGACTGGGGAGATGGTAGCTATATAGAATGGGAAGGGCCATTTCCCTCAGGAAAAGTAGTGAGATTTTCCCATAAATGGGATCGGCAAGCAACGTACACCATAAGAGCAAAAGCTAGAGATGAACATGGCAAAGAAAGTAAATGGAGTACTTTGAAGGTGAGTGTACCTTATGTGGCTGAAAAGGCTAAGCCAACGGCAGTAGCAGAGGTCAGCAGGAGTAAGATAACAAGAGATGACTCAATAGTTACATTCATATCTGAAAAGAGTCATGATAACGATGAAGATGGAAAGGAGATCAAGTGGATAAGATGGGACTTCGATGGAGATGGTAAGTGGGATACTGGCTCAAGGATAACGAATTACTGGATAAGATTTAGAGGAAATGAAAGAATTGCAGTAGATCTTTCCTATCTTTTTGATGATAATAATGATGGTCACGTTAACTCTCTAGCATCACATCAAAAGTCTGTCAGCTCAAAAACATACTTTGCTAAACTTGAGGTAAAGGATGATGAAGGAGATACAGATATTGACTATGTGAGTATAACTGTTGTGTACTCTTAACAAAATTATTTCTTTAGAATTTCCTCAAAGTTTAAAATATTCTATATCATATCGAAGGGTGCAAATTCGAGGTGCATCTTTATGATTAGAAAGATAGTTTGCAGATGCGAAGATATAGATGAGGAGGAGATAATAAAAGCTATAGAGGAAGGGTACACAGACTTTGAGGAACTGAGAAAGATTTTGAGGATAGGTATGGGACCCTGTCAGGGTAGAACATGTATTCCATTAGTGTTAAAAATCCTTGCCAAAAAGACCGGAAAAAAAGTTGAAGATTTGAATAAACCAAGTTTTAGACCGCCTGTTATTCCCATAACACTTGGTTCCCTATCGGGTGAAGATGAATGAAGTATGATGTTGTCATAATTGGTGGAGGTATAAATGGTTGTTCCCTAGCATATCAGTTATCCAAAAGAGGATTGAAAGCGGCTCTATTTGAAAGAGATTACATATGTTCTGGAGCTACAGGAAGATGCGGAGCGGGGATAAGACAACAGTGGAGTACGGAAGAGAATATAATCTTAGCTAGAGAGAGTGTAAAGATATTCAAGAATCTATCAAAGGAACTTGGAGAGGATATCGGATTTAGACAAGGTGGTTATCTTATAGCGGTACATGACAAAAAAGAGTTGAAAGATGCTGAAGAAAGAGTTGCTCTCCAGAAATCTCTAGGTGTAGATGTGAGGATCATAGATAAGGATGAGATAAGGAGCATAGCTCCAATTTTAGATCCTGATGGTATGCGTGCAATAGCAGCAACATTCTGTCCAACCGATGGTCACGCAGATCCCTTCAAGACAACCTTTGCCTATGTTAAATCTGCAAGGAAGCACGGCACAGATATATTTACCCATAGCGAGGTGAAAAAAATAGTTAAGGAGAGGAGTCGGGTGAAAGGTGTGATTGTTAATGATAAGAATATTAAGGCTGATTATGTCATAAATGCAGCTGGAGCCTGGTCTAAAAAGGTTGCGAAGCTTGCTGGTATAGAGATTCCGAATACTCCATTGAGAAAAGAAGCTATAGTTACGGAGAGGCTAAAGAGAATTTTCGATTGCATGGTTATATCTTTCAAGGATGGAATTTACTTTAGCCAGCAAAACGAGGGGCAGATTCTTGGTGGAATACCTGGACCTGATGAAAGGACAGGTTACTTCTTTCAGCCAACCTTCTCGTTTTTACAGCACATGGCTAGAACTCTAACCAGATACGCTCCCGTGCTTAAACACATCAAAATACTAAGACATTGGACAGGGTTCTATGATGTATCTCCAGATGCGAGACCTATCATCGGTGAGGATCCCAATGTTAAGGGATTTATCCATTGTCATGGGTTTAGTGGTCATGGCTTTATGCTTTCTCCGATGGTGACAAAGATTTTATCTGAATATATAGCTGATGGAAAAGATTCTGAGTATCTTCACAGTTTGAGTATAGAGAGATTTAAAGGGAAGAAAATAAAGAAGGAAATATCTGTTGTTGGATAAGTGTAATAAATCCCCTTCTCATATAACCATCAGATGAATTACCGAGATCTTGGATTCAAAGCTGGCTTAGAAATTCATCAACAGCTTGATACCAAAAAACTATTCTGCGATTGTCCATCCGAGTTATCAGAGGAATATGATTTTAAATTCGAAAGACTGTTAAGGCCTACGCAGAGTGAATTAGGAGAATTGGATAGGGCCGCTCTAGCTGAAGCTGAGAAAAAACGGAGATTTTTGTACTTCTCGTCCAAGAAGAGCAGCTGTCTCGTAGAGAGCGATGAAGAACCACCTCACGAAATGAATAGAGAGGCTTTGGAGATAGGACTAAAGGTAGCTTTGATGATGAAAGCTAGGATAGTTGACGAGATACAGGTTATGAGAAAGATAGTTATAGATGGCTCAAATACCTCGGGTTTTCAAAGAACAGCATTAATTGCCTTAAAAGGAAAGGTTAAGGATGTCGGTATTGAAACCATAGCCATAGAAGAGGATGCCGCAAGGAAGATTGAAGAAAGAGGAAATGTAGTTAGTTATGGCATAGACAGGTTAGGTATACCTCTGATAGAAGTTGCCACATCTGCTGAGCTTAGAGATCCAAAGCATGCAAAAGAGATCGCTGAATACATAGGTTCTATATTCAAATCTGTAGGGAAATGTAAAAGGGTTTTGGGAGCTATAAGGCAGGACATAAATGTATCTATAAGAGATGGAGCAAGGGTTGAGATAAAAGGTGTGCAATATTTATCTGCAATAGAGCGAGTTGCAGAGAAGGAGGTTCTACGACAACTCGATCTTTTGGAAATAAAGAAGATATTGGAGGAGAGAGGAATAAGAAAGAAAGATATAGATAGAGAGGTTCTGAAAGACTTAACAGAAATAATGAAAGACTGTGAGTCTAAAATCATTAGAAAAGGAATAGAGGAAGGAAAGAAGGTTCTTGTCCTACGATTACCCGGATTTTCCGGACTTCTAAAAAGAGATTATTCCAGATTAGGGAGAGAGTTCGCCATCCATGCCAGAATAAAATCTGGGATAAAAGGATTGATTCATAGTGATGAACTGCCTGGATACGGTATAGATGAAGATGATATCAAAAGAATGAAAGAGGTTTTGGATCTCGAGAAATATGATGCATTTGTTATCTTCGTGGGAGATACAAATGTTGTTGAAAAAGCTGTCACAGCAGTAAAGAACCGAGCTAAGCAGGCATTAGTAGGTGTACCAGAGGAAGTTAGAAGAGCCCTACCTGATGATTCTACAGAGTATATGAGACCCCTACCTGGATCGGCTAGAATGTATCCAGAGACCGATATTCCTCCGATAAGGGTAACAAATGTCTACATCGAGAAATTAAAAAGAGAACTTCCTGAAGAACCTGAAAAGATGATAGAGAGAATAAGTAAAGAGTATGAATTGAGTATCGAGCAAGCTAGGCAGTTGTTCAACTCTGGATATATTAAAGAGTTTGAAGAGTTAGCGAAGGAATTTCCACAGATAGCGAGCGTGGTAGCCAGAACTTTTCTGAACACGATTCCAGAGCTGGAAAGAGAAGGGTATGATGTAAGTTGGATAGATCAGAAGATCCTTTACGATTTATTTTCTAATTTGATGAGAGGGAAATTCGCGAAGGAGGCGATACCGGATATTTTGGCGTTTCTCTCAAAGAGTGAAAAGAAGGTTCTCGAGTTAGCTATAAAGAAGTTTGGAGGAGTAGACATAGAGGAAGTTAGAAAGTTTATAAAGAGAGTAGTGAGAGAAAAGAGAGAGTTTGTCAGAGAAAGAGGTATGTCTGCACTTGGGCCGCTGATGGGTGTGGTTATGAAGGAATTCAGAGGTAAAGTAGATGGGAAGGTGGTTAGCGAGATTCTGAAAGAAGAGATAGAAAAAGAAATATCTACCTAATGTGAAACTCGAACCATTCGACTTTTTTATCCTTGATTAGTTTCTTTATCCTGTTTTGATCCTTTGATAGCTGGGATTTATTGGTTTTGAATTCAACAAATATGACTCTATCTTTTTCAAACTGTATTCCATCTATAGGTGAGCCTATGAATCTAAAGTTTTCTGGAGAAAATGGATAGGATTTCATAAAGGGAGCAAACTGTTCTGTTATTTTTCCATATGTAGTGGATAGAGATTGTCTCTGTTGTATGAGTTTTTCGATTTTTTCCCTCATTGAAGATATAACTGTTCGGTATACTAGTATAAGCCCTAGTACCAAACCAAAAATAATGCCTATCAGGAAAGTCCATATGTACACTAGTGGGTCCATTTTAACCTCTTTTTAAATAGGAATTTAAGGTTTTTCCAGCCGTCCCTAAAGCTCTGTAACTTTGCTTTACCCTTTCTCACGTATAGGGTAGAGGGTATTTCTTTAGCTTTCACTTCTTTTGATTTGAACATCTCTATCTTTATCTCTTCACTAAATGGCATCCCATCGTCAAATTCCTCCAAAGGTTGTATTTTATCTAAGGCTTCTCTTCTGAATATCCACATTCCTGACTGTGAATCTCTTAGCCATATCTGGAATAGGATACACAGAGTGAGTGAAAGGATAAGATTTCCAAATCTATGCTTTACGGACATTGCTCCTCTTTCTAAGTTTGCAAATCTATTCGTTGTTATAAAATCAAGATTGTTTTTCAGAAGATATTCTATGTATTCGTGTATCTTATCGAATGGGTATGTTGCGTCGGCGTCTCCCGTAACTATTATATCCCCTTTTACTTCTTTCAAGCCAGTTTTGTATGCTCTACCATAACCTTTTCTTGGCTCTATAATCACTCTTGCGCCTTTCTTCTTAGCTACATCTCTTGTCTTATCTGTAGAGTTCCCATCTACAACAAGGATTTCCAAATCCCAACCCTTTTTCTTGAAATAATCTCTGTTTATCATATCAAGTGTTTTACCTATGCCGTCTTCCTCGTTTAGTGCTGGAATGACTATGCCTATCTTCATGTTACACACTGCACGAATTAGGTCTTTTTAAATATATCCAAAAAGAAAAACAAAAAATAGAGAAGTGGAGGCTTTGTTGTTTTAGTGTTGTCTCTTTCTCAGCAGTATGAATGCCACTCCAATTGCCGCTATCAGTGTTACTAGTTCGAATCCTGGTATTCCTCCTGGTTTTACTTTTATGTCTATTTGTGCTGACTTATATCCTTCTTTCTCTACAGTTACTGTATATGTTGTCTCCTTGCTTACTGTTGGTGCTGTCAGTGTTACTCCCTCAGGAGCAGTTACAGTTCCCTCAGCTATAAGTTCACCATCTTTTAGTATCTTGATATGCACACCGTATACTGCACCAGTATCAGAGGTTACTTTAACTTTGAACTTCTGACCAGATGTTAATGTTCCTTCTGGACTCACATATACATATAGTTGTGGTACATTTACAATTGTTATATCTTTCTGTGCTGTAGCATAACCGGCTTTCCTTGCAGTTATTGTATATGTTGCATATGGTAAGTTACCAAATACCGCACCAGTGAATGTTACCTCTCCGTTGCTATCTGTTTCTTTTGTATTTCCTGCGAATTCGACTTGCACTCCTTCTACTGGTAAACCATTCTCGTCAGTTACCTTGACTGTAAACTCTTCATCTTCGTAAGCCTGATCTGGTGCCTCGATCTTGAGCTGATATGATGTTATCTCAATCTTTGTATCTACCGGTCTTTCTTCTACGTAGATGTCTATGTATCCTGTCGCTGTAGGTACAAACGCAAACAACGCTATTCCATCACTTCCTGTTGTGCTATTGAGTTCTAGGTTACCTGGTCCCTTTAAGGTGATGTTTACACCTTCAAGTGGTTCGCCTCTACCAGTCGCTTTCACTTTTACTTTGGTAGGCTCGTTAAGTGCGATTATATCTGGTGTCGGCTCTACGTGTGGGACAGTTACTACTAGCACTCCTGTGGCATTTGCAAAGTCAGCACCGTCTTCTGGTTTATATTTGAAGGTGATTTTCATCTCACTCCTATCTGCTGATAAGTTGGATGCAGTTATGTTGTAAATAGTTATCATGCCGTTTTCTAGGGTAACCTCAAGATAAGCATTCGGATCTGCTGTAGAGTTGACCCATGTCTTGTTGTATGTTCCTGCATCGGTTATGTTGTATATCCTAAGTGTACCGTTTCCAACGGTCGCGCCCTGCCATTTTACAGTAAATGTTGCCGTTATATTATTGTCGTATTTCCAGATTAATTCCTCCAAATCGCAACTTACCTCTACCGGTACGACCTCAAAGGTTGCGTTGAATCCTTCGCTGTTATTAGAGTTGTTGTATGCGTATATCGTGTAAATTCCTGGTTCTAACGCATATACATTTGTAAGTTCAATGGATGCATCACCATCTAATGGTGACCATCCCCAGCCAGTAAACATGCTTGTCACATCTGCTCCCGTCTCATTGTATATCTTGACGTGAAGACCAGAATCCTCAGGTGTTCCGGTCTTGTTTCCAGTTGTCGGATCTACGGTGCTGATATTTATCCATAAATCATAATATTTGCCTGCCATCAGCGTATTTTTGGAAATTTCTACTTTTAGATCGCTCTTTGGTTTCATTGTTGCAGCTGCATATCCATAGCCAACGTTTGCTAAGGATACGTATGCAGCTATGTATCTCGGTGCCTTTATCTCAGTCCATACATTGGTCTGATCATCGGTCTGTTGTGTCACGTTAAAGAGGAATGTGTATTCTCCGGCTGTTGTTCCACCACCGCTTGTTTCATTTATCTTATAAGCTAAGTCACCTGAGTCATCTACATAGTAAAGAGCAACATATGCATTTGGATATGGATAACCGTTTGCGTCAGTTACCTTCACGGTTATTGTGACGTTCTCTCCTATCATAAATTCTGTTGGAGAGATGGTTACTACAGTTCCGTTAAGTTGGGATCCTCCTATCAGTATAGTATCCTCTGCGGTTCCCCAATCACCCCAGTCTACGCTTATCTTTAGTTCTCCACCATTGAGATCCATTGTTGGGGTAAGTTTAACTGTCCAATTATGATCACTGTAGTCCACTACATTAGTAAACATATTGCTGTATTCGTAGAGAGTTTTTCCATCTTCGCCAATGAAGAGGGCATCTCCAGTTAGTGTTATGTTTTTCTTAGCCTCCTCTACATCACCCTCTCCAAGGTATTCATGATTTCTATTAATGACTTGGAATTTGATCTCTATAGGCTGATTAGCTTCACTTGGTATCTCTTTTATCTCCTTGTCCTCTGGGCTGATTATCTTTATTTGGATACTGGGTGCTTTTGTAACTACGAATGTAGCACTACCATTCCACTCCTCTACACCATCACTGTCTTTATCGTAGCTCACCACTACACGCCATGTTCCATTGATACCCCAAACATATCCATTGCTGTCTCGTCCCCAATTGTCACAATATATTCTGATCACACCAGGTTGTGATTGATCTATGTTTGTAATATTTGATGTAACATCTTCCTTCTTACTGTTATAGACTTTGACTGTGAAAAGGCTTGATGTCAGATTTTCTCCGTCATATCCCTTTATGTAAACTTTTACCTCTCCAGAGAAGTTCCAGTACATTGTTTTGTTTGTCTCAGGTATCTCCAACTGAGGTTCACCAGTATTAACAATTATCTTTGCAACCTCTGATATTTTCTCTGGTGGATCCCATGGACCACAGATTGAAGAGTAATTGTCATTTGCATTACTTATGCTTGGATTCGAGTAGCCATAGTATTCAGTGTAACCTTCCGTTCCATATCCTATCTCTGTTGGATCTATATCTCTGTAGACGAATACGGTGTAGTTACCAGCATACGTTAAATTGTGGAGCCAATCTGAATTGAATGTTACGACTCCATCTCCAGCCCACTTGTGGAACACTAAAGAATTATTAGATTCTTTTCTAACATCTACCCAAGCCTCTGCTGCGCTTCCATCTTCTGTTACAGTTATTGTTATCGTTTCATTTTTACCATAGTAGAGTTCAGTCGTTGATATGTCGACATCAAATGCTTCTGTTCCGTTCACCCAGAAGTATGCAAAGTCACTGTCACTACCTTCTGCAGCATCTGTTGGATCAGCATCATTGTCCAATATCCACATACCGGATATATTGAAATAGATGTTGTCTTGGAAGCTTTCTACATTTCCGTTGGCCTCTATAGATGCTTTTTCTCCCCCTATCTTGTAAGGTTTCCACTCAATGTAGTAATAGTAAGTTCCTCCACTTTCCACTCTCTTATAGTACGGGTAATAGAGATGATAAGTTTCTTCATCTGTCAGAGTGGATGTGTTAACTCTTAGGTCTACCGTTGCACCATACTTTATGTCCTTTGTATCGGTAGCAATAACATCAACTGCACCATCTTCGGTTCCCTCAAAGAAATCTACACCCAGTTTACCTATCTCCAATGAATTACTGTTGATAAGGTCAGAGGATGGCGGATCTGGCGTGGAAGCCAATGTTATACCTCCTGTAGGTATCTTGAACTGCAATGTTGCACCTTGGGTAGCTACACCAGAAATATCGACAACAATGTAGAAGGTTTTGCTTTCGTTCCAGAGTGGAACAGATGAGAAAACATTGCTCCACCAGGAGTTACCTGCATTCCATATCAGATCTGCCAGTTTTGTGTCCTCATCTGCTTGGAAACCTGATGTGTCACCACTCTCTTCATATATAGCGACATTGGATATATCACTGTCGGTTGCTGTTCCCTCATTTTGAACGACTATACCTGAGAAGGCATCGCCATACGCGTCGTTATCATCCTGTTCATACACTATCATATCAGCCGTCTCGTCCCAGTCACCACCATCATCGTTTCCATCATAAGATTTGAGGTTCCAATCGCTATCAAAGCCAGCTGACCCATCTGTACCGTCTGATGGAATTGCTCCATCAATCACTTGGTCTGGTTCTGCTGAGTATGTCCCACCATCGTGGTAGTCCTTAATTATTGCATCGTGATCTTGATCCCAAGCACCCCCCTCTTCAGCATCGTATGAGTAGAAGCCCCAGTCTGCATCGAAGCCAGCATCTGATTCTGCACCATCATCTGGCGTTTTACCAGCAATAACTTGGTCTGCCTCAGCCGAGTAAGTTCCACCATCGTGGTAGTCAATAAATATGTCCTCTCCATCGTCATACTCGTTGGCTGTGCCGCCAGCGTCATAGAATGCAAGGTTGTCATCCGCATCAAATGCCTTCAACTCGGTGTTATCGTCTGTAAATCCAGATGCGTAATCATTTGGATCATAAATTACGATATCGTCTCCTGCGGTACCATCTTCGTCTCCGTCGGTTGTGCCGTCCGCATCATAAACTGTGGTGCCGTCATCGTCATTTGGATCGTAAACGATTGTCTCTCCTTCATCCCACTGATCGTTACCATTTTGATCGTAGTAGTAGAGTGCACCATCATCATCATTATCGTATAATGTTTCTAATCCGATTAACGCATCGCCAGCCGATTCACCATCATTCGCTGATCCAGAACCAGTGGTGGTGGAGCCATCACCGTCAACGAGTGTATCGGCCTGAGCAGTAAACTTGGTGTCTGAATCTTTATCTACGAAGATTGTATCAGCGCTTGCATCCCAAGCACCACCATCACTTGCATCGATTGAGCGCATGTTCCAATCTGCATCTGCTCCTGGTGCAATTGTGGTTCCAGCTGGTGGAGCTGTACCTGCTATTAGATCATCAGCCTGTGCTGTGAATTTACCGTCACTATCCTTATCCCAGAATATAGTGTCAACAGAATTGTCATAAGGACCTCCGTCATCAACAGCATCTATTGAGTAGAGTTTCCAATCACCATCGCATCCGTCAATATGAGGGCAAGCGACTTGGGGCTCAAGTCCTGAGAGGTCGTAAACCCTTTCTTCCTTGTACTCTGCATCCGGGTCGCTTCGAACCTCCTCGAATGGCATCCTCGCCCTCCCCCTCAAGTATCTCCT
>JAPDJO010000030.1 GCA_029259115.1 Thermoplasmatota archaeon
GTGGAAGCAACAAGAGAAGCGTATGAAAAGACAGAGGTGAAAGCATGAAGATAGAGATAGGTGGTGTGATCAAGAAACCGGGCTCAAGTATTGAATACAAGACCGGGGGCTGGAGAACATTCAAGCCTGTTATTGACCCAAATAAATGTATAAGTTGCTGGATATGTGTTGGTTTCTGTCCAGATGCTGCTATCGAGAAGACGGAAAGAGGGAAGCCACCAATCATCGATTATGATTACTGCAAGGGTTGTGGAATATGTGCAAACGAATGCCCGAAAAATGCGATAGAAATGGTTCTGGAGGAGAAGTAGTATGAAGGTGATATTGAAGGGTAATGAGGCTGCCGCCCTCGCTGCAAAACTGGCAAAGCCTGATGTGGTTGCAGCATATCCAATAACTCCTTCAACTGACTTTCCAGAAAAGATGTCGGAATTTGTTGCAAACGGAGAACTGCCTCACACTCAGTTTTTACCAGTAGAGAGTGAACACTCTGCTATGAGCGCCTGCGTGGGCGCTGCTGCAGCAGGAGCAAGGGTATGCACGGCAACTGCATCTCAGGGCTTAGAGCTTATGCACGAGATTCTCTTCATAGCGAGTGGAATGAGATTGCCCATAGTTCTCTACAACGCAAACAGAGCATTATCTGCGCCGATAAACATATGGTGTGATCATCAGGATACAATATCAGCGAGAGATACCGGATGGATACAGTTCTATGCAGAAAACAACCAAGAGATCTTTGATCTCATGTTGATAGCATTTAGAGTTGCTGAGGACAAGAGAGTTCTCCTCCCAGCTATGGCATGTATAGATGCTTTCGTTTGTACTCATACATTTGAGCCAGTTGATGTTCCTTCTCAGGAAGAGATTGACGATTTTCTCCCACCATACAAACCAGAGCATGTGAAACTTGATCCAGAAGACCCATGGACACTCGGACCTTTTGGAGTTCCAGAGTACTATCAGGAGATGAGATATGCTCAACATCTTGCCATGAAAAATGCTGAAAAGGTGATAGATGAGGTATTTCAGGATTTCGAGAAGAGATTTGGTAGAAAATACCAGAAAGTCACGCCTTACAGGACAGAGGATGCAGATATAATATTCATTACCATAGGTTCGATAAGCGGAACAGCCAAGGAATTCGTTGACAAGGTTAGAGAAGAGGGCAAGAAAGTAGGTACAATAAAGATAACGGTTCTCAGACCATTCCCATTCAAGGAGATTTTACCGTTGATAAAGAACGCGAAAGTCGTTGCAACCCTGGAGAGAAACATATCAATGGGATACGGTGGAGCGGTCTATGCTGATCTGGCTGGAACATTGATAAACGAGGAGAAAAAACCTGTACTGATAGATTTCATCCTCGGTCTTGGAGGCAGGGATGTAACATTCAAGGACTTCAACGAAATCCTTGATGTCTGCGAGAAGGTGATGGCAGGAGAGAAGGTGGAGAGACCCGTATGGATAGGTGTTAAGAAGGAGTTGATAGAATGAATGTTGAATCTCTCCTTGCTCCGGGTCATAGGGCATGTGCTGGATGTGGACCAGCAATAGCAATAAGACAGTTGCTTGAGGCTGCAGGCAAGAATACAATAATCGTCGAGGCAACAGGTTGTATGGAGGTAACAACCACGCCTTACCCTCAAACAGCATGGAAGGTTCCATGGTTACATGTTGCTTTCGAGAATGCTGCTGCAGCAGCAAGCGGAGTGGAAGCCGCTTATAGAGCGATGATCGCGAAGGGGATCATACCAAAGGACAAGATGCCGAACATCATAGCTCTCGCCGGAGATGGGGGTACATTCGATATAGGTATCCAGGCTCTCTCTGGCATGCTCGAGAGGGGACACAAAGTTCTCTATGTATGCTACGACAACGAAGCATATATGAACACAGGTATACAGAGATCATCTGCAACACCTCTTGGTGCTGCAACGACGACATCTCCTGCCGGAAAGGTTATACCGGGGAAGATGACCAGAAAAAAACCAATAGCGATGATTGCAGCGGCTCATGATATTCCCTATGTTGCAACAGCAAGCATTGCGTATCCTGCAGATTTCAAGAACAAGGTGAAAAAAGCTTTGAGTGTAGATGGACCATCTTTCATACATGTTTTTGCTCCATGTCCCACTGGGTGGAGATTCGGAACAGAGCAGACCGTTGAACTTGCAAGACTAGCAGTGGAGACAGGAGTGTTTGTTCTTTATGAAATAACCGAAGAGAATCCTCTCAAACCTATTATCACCAAAAAATTGAAAGATAGAAAGCCAGTAGAGGAGTATTTGAAGATACAAGGAAGATTTAGGCATCTCTTCAAGCCTGTAAAAAGACAAGATATCATCGATAAAATACAGAAAGAAGTAGACAGGAAGTGCGAGTTATTCGGTGTGGATGATAAATAAGAAAGAGTGTTAACTTGGGATACCGGTTGGCTCAATAACTCCCTGGACTTCAGATGATAGATTATTTGTCGTAGAGACAACTACACATTTACCTGTTACACATCTTATGTACAACCAGTACAACATCTCCATTAGTGCTCCCATCAGTGCAGCGAGCCCATCTAATCCTAGGATCCAGAAAAGCCATCTCAGAGCGTTGAGAAGCCACATTAACAGTATAATGAATATACAGAAAATCTTTGGTGTAGCTGCAAAATTACTTGTCTGTCTTAACAGTCTACTTAGAGAGGTAATCGTGGGTTTATTTATTTTCTGTAAACCTTCCTTCAGATCCCTGTTGTCGAGAGATTTAATATGTGATACGAACTCGTTTTCAGCACTTTTTACTTCACTCAGCTCGTTACTCTCTACTCTTATCTTCTTGACTTTTGATACAACGGCAGAAGATGGCATAATATTTACAAGAACGTTTTTTTCCTCTATTGATAGAGATGCCACTACGTCCAAAACCTCTTCAAAATACCTATCTTTGGTGGCTTCATCCCATCTGATACCCCTTTTCTCTATAAGATAAGCTATTTTTCTGGCTATGCTTTTTGCTTTTTCAAGATCCATGTTATTCATTTTGTTCTCCAGTTCTCTCTGCATAGAAACAACAGGTTGTGCATGTACTGCTGGTGTTATCGAGACGGTCATAAGTATTAGAATGGTTGCTCCACAAACGACAAAGATATTTCTTTTTCTCAGCATCTCACCCCTTTGCCATTCTCAATATCAAATATATAATAAATCACGTTTTAACATTTTCCATTTAATCTATCAAATTTTTATAATTTTACTGTGAAGAGGGTTTCTTAAACCGCCAGCAGAGTATAAAGTGAAAGGATCTCTTTATAATCAAAAACAAAGTTTAATTAGCTTTTCAGATATTAGGATGTCGAGGATGGGATGCATATAGTAGATAAATCCAAGGAGATAGCCGAGTTTATAAAAAGGCAAGACAATTTTCACATTATAGCCCATTTAGATGCTGATGGTATATCTGCTGGTGCCATCGCCGTAAAAACCTTAGAGAGATTGGGTAAGGAATTCGACGTAGATTTTGTCAAACAAGTAGATCAAGACACGCTGAGAAATATCTTGGAAAAGAATATGGATGTGCTGTGGTTTGTTGATTTGAGCATAAATGTAGATTTAAATTTTGATAATGTTATAGTAACAGACCATCACAGGTCTATGAAAAGATTCAGATACTCTTTGAATCCCAATGATTTCGGTTTTGATGGTGGAACAGAGCTGAGCGGCGCCGGCGCAACCTACCTCGTAGCTAGGAGTATAAGCAGAGGTAATATGGATTTGTCCTATCTTGCAGTAGTAGGTGCATGTGGAGATCTTCAAGATAGGAGAAACAGGAAACTAGTGAGTATCAATAGGGATATTCTCCGAGATTCAGTAAAGATTAACCTTATAGATATCATAAAAGACATTCAATATTTTGGCAGAGAGAGCAAGCCATTGTTTAGACTACTATTCTATGCCGATGATCCCGTTATTCCCGGAGTTAGTGGATCTGAGGAGGCATGTATAGCGTTTCTCCTAGATTTGGGTTTTAATAGAAGGGACATATACAGAAGATGGGTAGATCTAGATCGGAATAAAAAGAGAAAGATGCTCTCAGAGATTGCCAGAAGGCTATTGGGCAGAGGTTTCGGGGCAACTTTTGTCAGGAGATTGATAGGGGAGGTATATATTCTCAAAAATGAGAAAGAGGGAACAGAACTCCATGATGCAAGGGAATTTGCAACTCTATTGAACTCGACAGCCAGATACGGTAGACCAGATATAGCACTGAAGATTTGTTTGGGAGAAAGAGAGAAATATCTCAAAGAGGCCAGAAGATTTCTAGATAACCATCGACAAAATCTATCTAGCAGTTTACAGATAGCGAGATCCAGAGTGGAAAGAAGAAAATATCTATGCTATTTTCATGCGGAGAATAAGATAAAAGATACAATTGTTGGAAGTGTAACTTCTATGTTATCTAGGGAGTTTTCATCACATCCAATAGTTGGTTTTGCTAATGGAGACAACGGCAATGTTAAAGTTTCCGCAAGGTATAGAGGCAAAGGCATAGATCTATCGAGAGCAATCTATACGGCAGCTCTTTCTGTTGGAGGTACAGGAGGAGGACATAGAAGAGCGGCTGGTGCTCTTATACCAAGAGGTACGGAGGAAGAGTTTCTTGATGTATTCGAAAGAGAGATAGAAAATCAACTTTCTTTGGAAGTTTTATAGACCTTCTCAACCTTTAGATCGAAGATTAGCGTTTTGTCAGCCAGTTTATCAAAACTGTACATGAAGGATGGGTCCATCATTCTTATATATGAGAATATCTCTCTAAGAGCCTCAATTGGGTAACTCTCTGTTATATTTATGGTCTGATTCCTTTTTATGATAAATACTCTATCGAAATCTCTATAAGTTTTATTTCCATCAGGCATCGTATATGATGCATTTATCTTATCCGACGTTATATTCTCAACTTTATACTGATAGCTGAAGAAACCCATTGATACAGTTATTGTATCATTTATTTCGGGTTCAATTTCTACTACTATCAGATCATCAGTTAAATTCTCTACAAGAGATTTATTTTCTGGAAAGTTTACTATGCTCCCATTCGATGCGTCATACCATATAAACGTGAAATTTTCACCTTTTTCCGTCGTTGGATTTATGTAAACCCAAGCCCTTGTTTTGTTTATTTTGGTTATGACTGAAGAGTTTTTCCAACATGGATAAGGATTTAGTGACTCAGGTAGTGTGTCACCCTCTTTGAGCCCCCCTATTCGTAAGGTGTAGAGTGTAGTTGTACCATTTCCATAGAAACTTTGAAAATCTTCAGGCATTGACACGTTTTCTTTTATATCCACAACCTCAAGAGGATAAGGCATTCCGCTGATATTTAAGATATCCCCAATCTTGGGTTTTACTCCATATCCCTTCTCTGGAGGTATAGTAACAGTTTTTGTTTCTCCCTCTTTCATACCTATTAGCCCTTCTAAAACTCCTTTAATATAGTTAGAAGAGTATTCTTCGTACCCTTCCGGTGGAAAACCACCTTCGAGATCTACATATATCTTGAGAGGTTGATAAGTTCTGTTTTCATTATAAATATTGTTTTCCTTAGCTACATCTTCGTATGATGTATCGAATATAGTTCCGTTATCTGCATATCTTGCTATGTAATCGACTTCTACACAGTCTCCTACCTCGACAACCTTAGGTTGATAAAACATTTTCTCTAGGTCTTGTTTAAAAGCATACATCCCCAGAGCTACTATCACAATGACTATGAGCGCAACTAAAGCGTATACTCCAGATTTCTCTAACTGCATAGCTTGAGAACAGTTAACTCATATATAAGGGTTGTTTTTCCATATCTCTGCTATAGCTATTCTTATAATTTTGGCAGCCAGTATAGATGTTATACCCATGTCATAGGTTGGACATACTTCAACCAAGTCAAAACCAACCATCCTATCTGAAAACCTCTCGATTATCCTAATAACATCTTCTGGAGAGATTCCAAAGGGCTCAGGCGTAGATACGCCAGGCGCATGCGAGGGATCTATAACATCAAAGTCCAGAGAAATATAGACATTTTGCTCTCCTAGATTCTTACTCATTTCATCTAGAATACTCTCTATACCTCTGGATCGAATCTCTTTTGATGTTATAATTTTCAACCCTTTTTTTCTCGCCTCCTCTAACTCGTTCTTTTCAGCCGATCTTACACCTAGAGCCAGAATATTGTCCATATCTACCTTATCTGCCATCCTTCTAAGGGTACAGGCGTGATTATATCTGTTATTTTCATATTTATCTCTAAAATCAAGATGAGCATCCAAGAAAATAACAAATATGTCATCGAGGTTTTCCAATACTCCTACAGAAATGGAGTGTTCTCCACCAATAGCTATAGGTATTTTCCCATTCTCTATGATCCTCTTACTAAATTTTGACACCTCATCAATCATCTCTCTGCTTCCTTTTTCCTCCACGTCAAGATCTCCATGGTCATGCATGGGAATCTCTGAGAAATCTACTCCAGTAAATAAATCAAAACTCTCAAAGTTCCAGCTAGCTAATCTTATCTCCTTTGGAGCTAATCTTGCTCCATATCTAAAAGAGGATGTTTTATCATAAGGTACACCAAAAATGATAAATTTTGATTTGCCAAAACTCTCTTCAGCATCCGCAAAATAATTAGGAAATTCTCTCATGCGATGCTGAATTGAGATAAGATTTTTATCCATTTCTACTATGCGTAGCTTATGCGACTGATAGCCATAGCTGATATCCATGGTAAGCAGTATAGAGTGAATGACCTCATAAAAAATATAGAGGAGTATTCTCCCGAGATAGTGATTATATGTGGTGATATAACCCATTTTGGGCCAGGAGAACTTGCAAAGGTTTTGTTGGATCAGATTCCAGTAAAAACTCTAGCTATACATGGGAATATAGATAGCGAAGATGTTTTGGATTATATAGATAAAAGCAAGGCAGAAAATATCCATCTGAGAGAGTACACTTACAAAGACCTTAAATTTGTAGGATTAGGGGGTAATCATTTCTCAGATGATGAGATCAAAGAAGTGAAGTCTCTGTTGGATGAGAACTCCATATTCATTACCCATCTGCCACCATACAAGGTTCTGGACAATGCCATATTTGGCATACATGCGGGGAGCAGGGAGATAAGGCAGATAATAGAAGAAAAGAAACCAAGGTTGCATCTTTGCGGACATATCCATGAAAGACCCGGTTTTGATAGGCTGAACGACACAATCGTTGTAAACTGTTCAGCTGGAAAAAGCGGATCTGGCGCACTTATAGACATAGATGATGAAATAAGTGTCAAAATGCTTGAGTGAGCCTTCCTTCAAATATCGTATCAAAAGCATCTTCTTTGATAGTACTTGAAAGCGAGATGTGAAAAATTCAAGAAAAATAGCCCCGCCAGGATTCGAACCTGGGTCGCGAGGTCCAGAGCCTCGCATGATTGACCACTACACCACGGGGCTATATGGGCTCGGCCGGATTCGAACCGGCGACCTCCGCGTTGTAAGCGCGACGTCATAACCCCTAGACCACGAGCCCAGCAAAAGAGGAAATAACCAACTATTATATTTCATTTATGATAGACTTTACCTCCTATTCTTTTACATCTGTGTATCAACTTGTCTGCTATTCTTGGGTTTATTGATACATTAAGTACTATATTTTTTCCGTAATCCACGTTCTTTATCCAAGCCTTTTCAAATAGCTCTGACAAAAGCTTATGCCCCTCAGTGTTATTTGGGAGAATGATTTTTAGATCAACGGGAGAAGGGAGGTTTTTGCCTATCAGTTCTAACAATTTGTCTATATTTTTTCTTTTTCTTATAGATATAGCAACATAAGGTAGTCCATTTATCAGATCGCCCAAACTTTCGATTTTCTCCTTCAATGCTCTTTCATCCAACTCGTCTATCTTATTGAACACTATCAAAATCGAAGACCTTACACCAATTTCTCTTAATTCCCTAAGTGATGTGTCCAGTTTTTCCCTTACCTCTTGGATATCTTCACTTATGTCAACTAGAAGTAAAACCAAGTCTGCAACCTCTATCTCTTCTAAAGTAGAATGAAATGCATCTATCACCCAAGCAGGTAGATTTCTTATGAATCCGACTGTATCTGTTAGTAAAATTGGGGGTCTAGAAAAACTCATTTTTTCACTTAATCTTGCTGTTGTCGTAGAAAGAGTAGAAAACAACAACTCTTCGACTTTCACATTTTCCTTTGTCAAGAGATTAAGCAAGCTACTTTTTCCAGCATTTGTGTATCCTGCTATTGCTATAAGATAAAATCCTATCTCTCTCCTGTGTTTTCTTCTAATCTCTCTATTTTCCCTTATCTTTTCTAGGTCTTTCCTTATCTTCCTCATCTGCCTTTTTATCATCTCATAGTAATCATCAACCTGATACTCTCCTCCTGCCATGTATCCCGGATGCTCTCCAGCCCTTGATCTATGTATTAACTCTCTAACAAAAGGCCTTTCATATCTCAGCTGTGCTAGTCTCACTTGAAGTTTTGCTTCTTTGCTTTCCGCTCTTCTCTCAAATATTGACAAGATGAGTCTCAATCTGTCATATACCTCGATGCCAAACTCCTTTTCTAAATTGAACCACTGTGAAGGTTTGAGATCACTATCAACTATAGCTAAATCGATTTCTCTATTTTCTTTCAAAAAATTTTTTATCTCCTCTATCTTTCCTTTCCCTATAAATGTTCTAACATCAGGAGATTCTCTCCTCTGGATGAATTCTTTTACGATCTCAAAATCTAGAGTTTTTGCAAGAGATTTTATCTCCTTGGTATCATGTGATGTGGAGATTAGTATAGCTTTCCTCAGATTACTTTTCCCTCCCAAACCATTCTAATGTCATTATAAATCTTTGCACTGCTGTTACAAATCCAACTACCGCGAAATAGATCAGGACAATCTCAAGTAGATTGAAATCATACAACTCAAAATCCACAAAAAGGTGCTGAAGAACCGGAAATATCATGAGTAGTACCAATCTATCAGCTCTTCCCAACAATCCTCTGTATATTCTCTTGTATCCAACCGCCTGAGCCTGTGTACCCATATAGCTTGTTAGTAGCACGCCGGATAAAGCAAACAGCCCTATCTCTGGACTGCACCATTTACTCAAAGATAGTCCGAGAATCATGGATACATCTGAAAATCTGTCTATTGCATGATCTAGAAAATCACCTTTCGCGGTCGCTTCATTTTTCATTTTTGCTATTTTTCCATCTATCGCGTCAGTAAATCCGTTCAGAAATACGAATACAGAAGCTATGCAGAGAAAGTAAGTTTCCTTTTCTGTTTCAGGATCGGACAAAAAGAAGATAATTCCTGCTATAAGAGCGAATACAAAGGATATCCACGTTACTGTATTTGGAGAGAGGTAATCAAATCTTTTTGCCACAAGTGTCAGAATAGGATCGATTCTCTCTCTAAGTCTATCGAGCACCATTTTTATCCCCTATATATACTCAGACCAGTCTATTTTTCCTACTTTGTATCTCTCATAATCCAGTTTTCCCTCTATTAATTCTTCTGTAATCTTTGCAACTTCTTCCACGGTTTTATCGCTGGTATCTATCTCGAAAACTTTCCTTATTCCATGTATCTCTACAGCCTCAGATAGTATTATATCCAAAATCTCAGCCTCAACATTTTCTTCTATTTTCTCCCATTTCCATCCTTTCTCTTTTAACCTTTTTCTGAGAATATCGGGTCTGCACCTAAGGACGATAACCATATCAGAAAAATCTATCAGATGAGAAAGATGTCCCTCGAGGATATAGTTGTTTGGCTTTTTCATAGTCTTTCTAAGGTGATTTTTCAATTTCTCTGTATCTATTATATAAGAATTTCTCTCTTTATCATGATCCAGCACGAAACCCTTTTCCAAGGCAAGATCGATCAGATTAATCACGTGGTATTTTTTCTCTAGGATTTTAGCTACCGAAGTCTTGCCGACGCCTGGCGTTCCTGTAAGTGCTATAATCATACTAATCTATGGTATTCGTAACCATTAAGACCTTCGTGGAAGCAATAATGAACCTTCTGATAGTCTTTCCTAAATTCTTTTATCTCTTCCCTTATCTTCTTAGGATCTTCCTTATCTATTAAAACCCTTTTCATGAACTCGGCTACATTCTCCATCTCGCTTTCCTTCATTCCTATCCTTGTTAGCTCTTGCGTTCCTAGCCTTATACCCGATGGATTTAAAGGATCCTTGTCTCCTGGTATCATATTCATATTCGTTATTATACCAGCCTCATACAGAAGCTTTGAAGCTTCCTTACCTTTCCCCTCACCAATCCTAACCAATAGCTGGTGAGATTTTGTAAAACCAAGTTTTTCTCCAAAAACATCAAACCCCCTCTCATAAAGTGCCTGACCAAGCTTTTGGGCATTTTTGATCGTTTGTCTAGCATAATCTTTTCCGAACTGGAGATGCTCAGCAAAAGCTATTGCCTTGGCAGCTACATGATGCAGATGGTATGAAGAGGTAACTCCAGGAAAAACACCAAAGTTTAATCTCCTTAGGAACTTTTTGTCTTCTTCTGTATCTCCTTTGTGATCAGATAGTATTACTCCGCCCTGCGGTCCTGGCAGAGTCTTATGAGTCGAGCCAGTCATGACATCCGCTCCTTCTCTTAGTGGATCCTGGAAATAGCCTGCTCCTATCAATCCTAAAACATGAGCAGCATCGTATACAACATAAGCACCAACCTCATGAGCAGCATCCGCAAGCTCCTCTAACGGAGTGGGAAATAGAAAGACAGATTGACCAAATAGAGCCAATTTGGGTTTTACTTCCTTTATGAGCTTGACTGCTCCATCAACATCTATATTCATCTCCTCATTTCTAAATGGGTAGAATACAAGGTTGATTCCTCTAACTCCGGCTGCTCCCCATTTTCCAAAAGATATATGAGCTCCATCTGCAGTATCGAGAACCGTTGCAGTCTCTCCAGGTTTTATCAGAGCTTTGAGGACGGCCATGTTTGCTGTGGTTCCTGCTGTTGGTCTGACATCTGCATATTCACACTTGAAGAGTTTTTTAGCTAACTCTATAGCTTTAAGCTCAACTTTATCGAAAAACTCACAACCCTCGTAGTATCTGTTTCCAGGAGTTCCTTCCGCGTATCTTCCATGAAAATCTGATATCAAAACCTCTTTGCATAGTGGCGAGAGAATATTCTCGCTCGCTATCATCGGCAAGGAGCTCGCAAAGAGCTCGTTGTTCTTGATGGTCTGCTCTCTTACATACAACGCTTCCTTATACCAGTCCATACTGGTCACCAGATTCGAATATGGATGTGACATAAAAAGATGATGGAACAGAGATTTCTCATACCCATCGATAAATTTAAATATGTTATGTATATATAACATAATGTTAGAAATACTTAACATAAGGTGAGATGATGAATAGGAAGCGATTTGCGATGTGTGGCGCCGTGATAAGTGCAATTATTGGAGCAATCGTTGGCTACAGTATGCATATCCATAATTTTGTACTTCCATTTGTTGCAGTGACTGCAGGAATTCTAATACTACATTTGCTCAGACGAAAAGTGGATGAGGTAATTGAAGATGAAAGGATTTACAGGATAAGCGAGAAAGCATCTAGAAGGGTTCTAGAGATTTTTGGCACAGGCTCAGCACTCGCAGGAATTACGTTAATCGCACTTGATAAACATCAAGAGGCTGGTTATGCCTTGGCATTCTCCGCATGTGTCTTGATACTATTGTATATGGTCTTCTATGCTTATTACAGCATGAGATCCCTGGATTAGGTGATAGTATGAAGGTTTTTTACATTGGGATTTTAATGATTCTTATTGGTGTCTTGCTCTGGCTGATAAAGATCTATACTCTTGGAACTGGGCTACTCCTGGCAGGAATCCTTCTGCTAATTTCATATATATACCATGTAAGGAAACCGAAAACGGAAACCATCATAGATGAAAGAGTGGAAAGAATAAATGATAAAGCTGGCAATTATGCCTTCTGGATAACCATCGCAACTCTATCCATAGTTTTTTGGATCAATTTTTATGGAATCAAGGTGAGCATGAAAGATATCTACATGATCACTCTCCTTGCTGGGATCTACTCATGGATCATCTCCAGATTCTATCTCTCTAGAAGGGATATGAGATGAGGACAAGAATCAAAGAGTACAGAGCAAGGTACAACATGACTCAAGAAGAGCTTGCAAGGAGGGTTGGGGTTAGAAGAGAAACCATCGTTTTTTTGGAGAAAGGGAAATACAATCCCTCTCTGAAACTTGCATACAGAATTGCAAAGGTTTTTAACGCTACCATTGAGGACATCTTTCTGTTTGATGATGAACAGTTATAGTTGAAAATGACTTTTCGGCAGAGTTTTTAAGATTTATATCTCAAGAAAGGTTGGAGCATGAGTTAATTTTCTCACCCTTCCGTTCAAAAAAACAAAATCATCCTCTATCCTTATCCCACCAACACTTTTTAGATATATGCCAGGCTCTATGGTGAATGTTACCCCATTGGAAAATCTCTCTTTCACACCATTAACTAAACTGAATCCATCGTGAACCTCCAGACCTATGGTATGACCAGAGGAATGTATGAATTTGCCTCTAAATGCTGTTTTTTCTATGAATTCGAATATTCTCTTGTGAACGGTCTCGAATCTGGTACCTTCCCTTATTACTCTCCTTCCCGCTTCCTGCGCTTCCAAGACAATTTCAAACATTCTTCTTACTCTGTCATTTGCTCTCCCATAGACAAAACTTCTTGTTATATCCGATACATAACCTTCATATCTCGCACCGAAGTCTAACAAAACGATTTCATTTCTTCTCAATTTTTTGTTTCCTGGAATGTGATGAGGTACTGCACTGTTCTTACCAAAAGCAACTATGCTTTTGAAAGCTGTTTCATCCCCACCATACTCTTTCACCAGCAGATCTATTTGAGAAGCGATCCCTTTTTCGCTTATCCCTTCCTTCAGTTTATTCAACAACTCTTCGAAAACTTTCTCTGAAATCTTGCAAGCCCTTTTGATCATCTTTATTTCATGATCATCTTTTGTTAATCTTGATAGAAGCATCCCTTTACTGATGTCCCGCAGTTTCTTTTCCCCAGCCCATTTTTTTATGAGCTTATAATCATAGAAGCTGGTATATTTTGCATCAAATCCTATAACTGAACAATCTTTAACCAGTTTTTTCAATTCATCCTTTATCTTTTTTTGATCTTTCGCTATAAAAACATCAATGTAATCTTTCTCAACTTTGTCAAGACCAGATGTAATCAGTTTTACTCTCTTATCCTCTCTCTTGCAGATAGCTATAGATCCCTCAAAGAATCCTTTCACCAAACCAGTTATATAAGAAAAGGTAGGATTTGGACTGGACCTTTTTATTGAGATTATGCAGTCTATATCTTCACCAAGTAGAGAAAATATCTTCTTAACTCTATCTCCGATTCTTAGCATTGTACGTCCTTTCTGCGAACCCCCTCCTATCTATTTTCTTTCGTATCTCTGTATGATCTCTTTGAGTTCTTGCAAACTCTCTTTTATGCTGTTTAACTCTTTCATCTTCTCCTCTTCAAGCTGTTTTATGATCTCTGACAAAGGTGTTGTAAGTCTGTAAACATGTACAGGCCTTCCTTTACCCTTCTTTTTAACGTCTCTCTTTGTTGCCCATCCCCTCCTTCTCAATTCCTGCATAGCTACACTAACTTCGGGCTGTCTTAAGTTTGCCCCCCTCTCCACATCCGCTGATTTACACTCTTCCACTTGAGATATGTAAAGCAAAGTTTTTGCTAAATTTTTTGGCACCCCTAACTCTGCAAATAGCTCTACTACTTTCTCGTCAGACTCATCTAAAACAGGCTGTTTCTTTTGTTTCATTTTCTCCTCACCGATATTGAAATCATTCTGACCTATTTATAATTTTCTTAATTTTTCCTCCACTCTATTTTTGCAACCTTATTTCCAATTTCATAAAATCTCTAGCAACTATAGAATCCTCAAAAACCTCTTTTGCCTCCCTTTCTAGATCATCATCTCTCATATACCTTGGACTTATGTGAGTCAAAACCAATCTTTTAACATTCGCCTTCTTTGCTATCTCTGCAGCCTGGCGTGCTGTGCTGTGCGCATACTCTAGAGCAACATCTTCCAGATCTGACAAGAAGGTTGAGTCATGTATCAGTAAATCTGCATTTTTTGCGTACTCTACCACTTTATTTGTAGGTCTTGTATCTCCAGAGTAAACTATCTTTCTACCAGGTCTTGGAGGTCCGAGAACCATATCTGGAGTTATTATCCTTCCATCCTTTAGTTTCACACTCTCTCCCCTCTGCAGTTTTCCGAACAAAGGTCCTTCGGGAACTCCTAATTCAAGAGCCTTTTCTTTGTTGAATCTGCCAGGTCTCTCATCTTCTTCCAGAACGAAACCTAAAGTTGGAACATTGTGATTTACTCTAAATGGTCTCACTTCGTATCCTTCAAATCTGACCTTGTCCCCCTCATCCACATCTACACCTCGAATCTCATAGGTGGGCTTGAAGTATCCTAGATTTTTAATTGTCTCCACTAATCTACTCGTCCCTTTTGGTCCATATATTAGCAAGGGATCTTTTCTGTCGTTGAGTTGCATCGTTTGAATCAAACCAGGTAAGCCTAAAAAATGGTCACCATGAAAGTGTGATATGAATATACTCTTTATCTGCATATAGCTTAATTCTGATCTCTGTATCTGCCTCTGAGTCCCCTCTCCGCAATCAAACAAAATGATCTCTCCACCCCTCTTTACAGCAATAGAAGAAACATTCCTCTTTACCGTGGGCCAGCTTCCCCCGGTTCCCAAGAATATAACGTATAGTTGCATCTCTTAAGGTTATTTCAAAGAAGAATAAAAACTATTTTGTGAAGATACAGATGTATCTGGTTAGATTTCCATGAACTCTGAATGGGTGTACCTCTACAAGATCCATGTAATCGCAGCCGATTTTTATCAATTCAATACTTGGGATTGCACAAACCAGTTTCTTTCCACTCTTTAGAACATTGGAAATGGAAAGGAAAGCTCTCTTGTACAATTTCTCTATAGGTTCTTTCTTTGTCGTCGAGGCTCTTCCATATGGAAAGTCTGTAACTACAGCATCTACTTTGCCAAATATATCTATCTCGCCGACGTCTACATTCTCTATCTCGAATCCCTTAATCCCGTAGTAACGTAGATTCTTCTTGCAACCTTCAGCTATCCATCTTTCTATATCACTTCCCATGACTTCTGCTCCAATGAGACCAGCCTCTATTAATATACCCCCTGTTCCGCAAAACGGATCCAGAAGTTTTTCTCTTGCCTTTACCTCTGATAGATTTACCATGCATCGCGCCAGGCGTGGATGCATAGATATAGGTAGAAAAAAAGGTCGGAAGTTCGCTTTCCTCTTCTCGTATTGACTTCTATTCACTTCGAATAACTTTTTCCCCACAAACCAGAGTTCCTCTGATAATAGCAACCTTATCTCAGTATCTGGGTTAGTTAAATTTACATCGTGTTTATCAGCGTATATCCCTCCTAGTTTCTTTTCTAAATCAATGGATCTAAGCTTTTTATTACTCCTGTTCTCACATCTCACCCTAAAGCTACCCTCTATATCTACTTTGGTTTTTCTTGCTTTTTTCAGAAGATGACGGAGGTATGGCTTTGTTGAGAAGAGATAGATGTCTATAAGATGGGAAAGAGCTAATCTTTGAGAGACCTTTTTGATATCGGCTCTACCCTCGATGTTTACCAGTAGAAAGCTACCAAATATATCCATATATCTATAACTTACACCCTCACTTTTCAGACAATGAATGACTTCAGAAGGGGATAGCGATGGATGCTCTCCAGATAGCTCAAACACTACTTTCATATTTTACTTCTCTTCTGTAATCTCATGGTATTGGCAAGCTCTGTAATATTTGCATATCAGGTGATGTAATGTTATCTCTCCTATTAGCCTTCCTTTATTGTCGATGACGGCTAACCTTCTGACCCTGTATTTCTTCATCCTCAATAGTATATCGTATATCTTTTCATCAGCCTTACAAGTTACTGGTCTTTTTGACATGATCTCTTCAGCTTTAGATACCATCCCAAATTGCAAAGATCTAAGATCCGGTTTTCCGAACATATATGGGGGGAGATGAGGTGGAGAGAGTAAGGATAACAGATCATGCTCAGTTATGACACCTATCAATCTCATATTTTTTTTGTCATCAACAACCCAAACGTGATTCTTTCCGCTGACTATAGATAAGATTGTTGCTATGTCGGTATCTTTATCTACGACGGGAAGATCCCAAGATCTTCTATCCATCAAATCTTTGACTTTTAGGTTGTAGAATTCTTTTATCAGCCTCTCCTTTCTCATTGCTTTAAGAGAATGTTGTAGAATATTTAAAATCTATGACCATCAGCTAGGCAAAGATAGAAACTTATTTTAAGTATAATGAACATACTTATCCTGCAAAAGAGTAGGAACAAAAGAGAAGCCCCGCTTCTTTTTGTTTCTATTCTTTTGCTAAAAAAACCAGACCTCCAAGGTCTGAGGAGGTGAGTAAATGAAAGGGGTAGTAAAGTGGTACAACCCAAGGAAAGGCTACGGCTTCATCCAGGGAGAAGACGGAAAGGACGTCTTCCTGCATAGAACAGAAATACCATTTGGAACCTATCTCAAAGAGGGCGACGCAGTAGAATATGAAGTCGAAAATGCACCGAAAGGCCCAAAGGCAATACACGTGAAGAAGCTGTAGTTGTTTGGTTCGCTTATAGAACGTCCTTAGGTTAAAAGTCTATTTTTGCTTTTTATCTTTCTTTTGACAACTTTTAATTACAACTTACTCATTTTTAGCAGAGGAATGAAACTCAAAGCTATATGGGAATTAACAAGACTGGACCACGGTTTCATGCTCGTGTTAGCTATTTTGATTGGGGCAATTATCTCAGATAAAAGTTTCTACAACCAATATGTAAAGTTAATTTTTGCTTTTTTAACAGCTTTATTCTTGGAGGCAAGTACATTCTCCCTAAATGATTATTTAGATTTAGAAATTGACAGGAAAAACAGAAGGATAGATAGACCTCTGGTTAGGGGTGACCTCAAACCGAGAACCGCTTTGTTGATATTTTTGCTTCTGTTTCCGATGGGTATAATTTCTTCACTGTTGGTGAATTTTAATTGTTTTATCATAGCTATTATTACAGGGATATTTGCAATCCTCTACGATTTCAAAATAAAGAAAATAAAGTACATAGGGAACTTTTATATCGCTTATACAACCGCAATACCCTTCATTTTTGGCTCCGTATCTGTATCATCACATATACCTTATGCTGTTTTAGTTTTAGCTATGATAGCATTTATTGCTAGTCTTGGGAGAGAAATGATGAAAGATATAATAGATATTAAAGGAGACAGAATCGGAGGAGTAAGATCTATACCTATGTATATAGGTGAAAGAAAAACTTGCCTAGCTATTTCTATCTTGTATATATCGGCTGTATTACTAAGTCTTCTCCCTTTCTTATTGCTGAAAAATACAACATACTATTTTAATTACGCATATTTAGCTCCTATACTTGTTACAGACTCTATTTTTGTCTATCTTTCTGTAAAACATGTAACCGAGAAAAGACCACCTCTTGAAAAATTCAGAAGAACGTCTCTTCTAGGAATGGTGCTAGGCTTAGTTGCTTTCCTTTTGGGTTCGATTTTAAAGTTGTAGAAAACCTAAAGCATCGTTGGATCTTTGGGCTAGAGATCCATGCAAAGTTTTAAATAGTTTTGTTACTTACATTTGGTAAAAAACCTACCAGTGAAAGGGATGCACGTGAGTGCTCTTTTTCATATGGTAGGTGTAGAAGGGATAAAATGAAAGTGGTAAAAAACGGAGATAAAGTAAAACTTCTATGTGAAGCGAAATTGGAGAACGGGGAGATCTACTATAAATGGGGAGAAGAAAATCCTCTGGAATTGATTATAGGGGAGGGAACATTCTTTCCGGCTGCTGAGGAGAAGATAAAGGACATGAAGGAAGGAGAAACAAAGACCATAACCTTGGAACCCAACGAAGCATTTGGACCTTACATGGAAGAACTAGTTCTAGAAGTGCCAAAAGAAGCATTTAGACCAGGTGCGAAGCTAGAAAAGGGATCGAGAATAAGGATAAACACGCCATCTGGGAAGGTCTTCTATGGCATCATATCCGAAGTCAAGGATGACACCGTAATACTCGATTTAAATCATCCATTGGCCGGGAAGAAAATAATACTCACAATAACCGTAATATCTATAGGTGAATAGTCCAGAACATTAAGAAAAGCTTATACCTTCATCTTTTATCCATTTTAAGAAAGGAGGGATTGCAGTGGAAGATATCATCAGGAAAATCAGAGAGAAATCTCCAATAAGGGTCTATGAAAGAAGCGTAAGAAATATCTTGGGAGCCATAGTGTCAAGTAAAAACTTCTGGAAAATAGTTGATCTGAGTGAGGAGCCTTTACCTTTAGTTGCAGATGTGATAGAAATATTGAAAGAAAAGGGTTACGTGAAAATCGATGATGGTATATTACTAACAGATAAGGGTAAAAAATTGATCGATAAAGAAGGTATAGAAGGTGCAAAAGAAATTCAGTGTAAACATTGCTCCGGAAGAGGAATAAGTATAGAGGATTTCAAAGATATCTTGAAGGATTTTGAGAGGATCGTAAAGGATAGACCTCTGCCAAAACAGGAATTTGATCAAGCCTTTGTTACATCGGAAACCGTCATTGCTAGGATAGCTTTTATGCTCTCAAGGAACGATATCGTGAATAAAGAAATTTTCGTCATAGGTGATGATGATCTCACAAGTGTAGCCCTTATGTTATCTCATCTTCCAAAGAGAATAACTGTCATAGATATAGATAGGAGATTAACAGATTTCATAATGAAGCTGTCAAAGGAGATAGGGTATAGTAACATAGATATTCTGACTTTTGATATAAGGGAAGAACTTCCCGATGATATGAGAAAGAAATTCGATACATTCATAACGGATCCCCCGGAGACAATATATGCCATAAAGGCTTTTGTTGGAAGAGGGATTTCCTCCCTGAGGGCACCTGGCTGTGCCGGATACCTCGGGTTGACCAGGAGAGAAAGTTCCTTGGATAAATGGGTGAAAATAGAAAGGGTGCTGGTCGATGAATTTAAAGTAGTTATCACTGATATAGTGAAGGATTTCAATGAGTACGTAAATTGGGGCTATGAAGAAAAAACAAGAGCTTGGAAATTATCCCCTGTTAAGAAAAAGCCTTTGCACAACTGGTACAAAAGCTATATGATAAGGGTAGTTACTCTTGATGAATCTGTTGGATTTGATGGAAAGATAGAAGTAGATGAAGAGCTTTATAATGATGAGGAGAGTTCAACGACATAATCTAAATTGATAACATGTTATTGGAGATAGGTTTAGCGCTGCTGATAGCTAAACTGTTTCATTACCTTTTTGAGAGAGTAAAGCAGCCAGCCGTTATAGGAGAGATAATAACAGGAATACTCCTTGGACCATATGTGGGAGGGTTAGTTGGTGTAAACGTTCTATCTGCAGATACAGCCGATGTTTTTGAGGGGCTGGCAAAGATAGGAATAATATTGCTTCTATTCATATCAGGCTTGGAAATCGGAGTAGATGAGTTAAAAGGTGTTGGGAAGAAGGGTGCAGTGACATCCCTATTTGACGTTCTTGTTGCTTTTTTCTTTGGTTATCTTGCTGGAAAGATTCTTGGTCTGGGGTTTGTAGAGAGCATAGCTATAGGAAATATAATGGTGGCGACAAGTGTTGGAATAACCGTGAGAACCTTGCTGGAGATGGATAAGTTACATACTAGGGTTGGAGAATTAATACTAACTGTAGCTGTTTTGGATGATGTCCTAGGAATACTGGTTTTGTCGATAACCCTTGGAACGGGACAATCAATACTAGATTTTCTTGGTCTTGAAAAGACTGTTATACTTTTCATTTCTGTAATCCTGTTCTTTGTGATATTCGTTGCATCTCTTTTCACTATTGACAAACTAAAGAAGTACCATCTCTTTATGCCAAGATTCCTTCTAACGGCATCCTTATCTGGAGCATTGATATTTGCTGCAGTAGCGAAAAGTTTGGGTCTTGCAGCTATAACAGGATCATTTTTTGCTGGTTTAGTGGTAAGTAAATTACCGCATAAGGATAGAATTTTAGACCCCATCAGATTAATCTCTGACCTTTTCTTCGTACCACTATTCTTTGTTTGGGTGGGTGCATCTTTCGATTTTAGTGCGCTTGAAGGACTAGGAGCTCTAGTTGCGATCTTCATACCCATGGCTCTTGTAGGGAAGATAATAGGCTGCTCTTTGGGATCCAAACTCTGTGGATATAGCAATAGAGAAGCTTTATCTGTTGGTATCGGAATGATGCCTAGGATGGAGATAGCACTTGTCGTAGTAACTACAGAAATGGCTATGAATGTATTCAAGAGTCCTGCCCTTGCACATCAAGTTCTTGCTGCGACTATACTTTTGGTCATAATTTCATCCCTGATAACTCCACCTTTACTAAAAGCAGTTTATCCTAAGGAGAGTTAGATTTCTTTTTCTTTTCTATTTCCTTGAGTTTTTCATCGACTTTTGCTGCAATATCTTCTTTTCCAGTTAGCCACCTAGTCAAGTCCTTCTCTTTCCCTTCGATTTTTCCTAGTTTCTTATCTATCTTCTCTATAATAGAATCTCCACCAATAACCCAAGTATCCGGTTTAGCTTTAGGTTTTGATGGTCTAAAACTTATGGGTGAGGTCTCTGGTTTTGCAGTTGCTATCCTTTTTCCTCCTTCCTTCTTTGGCTCTCCAACTATAATTTCTTCTATCTCTATCCTCTCCTTAGAAACCGGTTTGCTATCCTCAATAGATCTGAGGGGTTTTCCTTCAAACTCCACAGGCTTTTCTTCATTGATATTTTCTTCGCAAGTTTCTTGGATCTCTTCTTTCCTCTGTATATACCTAATGGTTCCAGCAAAGAAAAAAATGATCGAGAGAGCAATACCTATGGCTATGAAAAAATTCCTGCTATTGAGTTTGTCCAGTAAAGAGCCTTGGGATGGAGAAATGAAACCATCTATCTTTGCGCTTTCGTACCCCTCCTTACTTACTTCGATATATGCTACAGTTTTTGTATCCACATCTGGAGCTTTCAAAACAGCTATACCACTTGCATTTGTTTTTGAAAAAATTTCCTTTCCTTCTATTTCCAACTTGACATCCACATCCTTGACAGTGTTTCCATTCTCATCTCTGACTTCAACTGTTATCTCATCTCCAGATTTCACAGAAAACGTTGACGGATATATGAAGAGTTTTGCTTTGTTCTTCACGATAATTTCAACATAAGCATCTTCATACCCCTCCTTCCTGACCACTATCTGCATCTTTCGATCAGAACTTACTTGAGGAGCTGTTAGATAACAAAATGGATAGTTTGGATCTGATCTATCAAAATAATAAGTTTCCCCATTAAACATAACAGTGTAGTTGTCTAAAGGTTGAGAAGGATTGTCTTTGTCAGTCACATAAACTAAGAAGGTTTCACCCTCATATACCTCGTTAATTACGTCTATGTCTTCGTTAACTATTATCAATTCTAACTCTTTACATTGGGATATCGATGCTAATATTAGGGTAATTAGAAGTACGGAAGTTAGCATGTACACTGTTTTGTGCATATCCCCTCCTCTGAATTTTTGTATATCCTTTGCCTATATTTAATGGTTTTTGAACAGTCCAATTTACAAAACATATTTTTATATAAAAACTAGACTTAAAGTACTCCCTACAAAAGCAAAACCTTTATTAAAGATGGTGTGCATATTATACCTCCAGAATAAAAATAAATCTTCGGTGCTCCCATGAGGAAAGTAATCTGGGCATCTGTGATTATCACAGTATTGCTAATCCTGCCAACACAATATTTATCAACCTTCTCATTAGAATCAAACGACTGCAACGTCTTTTACTTCAGAGACGATGTGCTACCTTACCTCTCTAAATATCCGCCGGAGAAGGAAGAGGGTAATATCACTTTAGATAAAGCTTTTGTTCTAGAGAACGTCACATCCGTAGATGGTGAAATATATTTCGATCTCTACTTCAAAGCCCCCTTGCTCAATCTAACCGGTATCATGGAGTTACTACTTACAATGTTGCCTGTATTTTCTAATATAACTATAGAACGACCAGGCGTGAACAGAAGTATAGGAGAAATACTCGAAAACATATCTCTTCCAGAATGGAATATATCTCATCCTGCTATGCCAGAGATCATCTCGAAAATCAGTTACAATGTATCTGTAAATATCGGTGATATAAGCAAAGTAAAAACAATCGAGGTTTGCAGACTAGACGATTACTCAGAGCCTGGTCTTAACATATCTGTTACGAGTATTTTTGAGAACATAACCAATATAACAAAGATCATAACTACACTATTGGGAAAAGAAAGTAAGGTGGTGCACAAGAAGTTTTACATCGAGGGTATAAACTTCAACTCGACAGAAGAAGATGTTTTATTCGTAGAGATATACTGTGAGGATGAACTATTACGGGCTCTTGCGCCAGCTATTGAGGTTATTCAATATACAAATGAGAGCGATTTACAAACTATAGTTGAGGAGTACATGGAGGTCAGCAACCTAACACGATTTAAGGGTGTAGCAGGATTATTTGTTAAACTGACAAAAACCCTGCTGAAATGGATATCGAATAGTGTCGGTTTTATTTACGACTCATCTGAGTATCCTTCAAATATAAAATTCTGTGGGACCGTTACTGGTTATGAGAAATTTGGTGCGGAAAAATACTATTTAAGGAGGATCAAGATCGATGGCAATTACAGCCTAGTCTTGGACAAAGAAGAGATCAAAACCAATGATACCATAGAAAGGGAAATATCTTCCAATATGATATGTTGGGAGCTTAGGGAACCATTTAGCGAACCGACTAGAATTTTGGGCAACGTCTCTCTCCGTTTGTACATCCAGTGCGAGAGCATGGTGGAGCTATACCCTGTAGAGGCAACAATATATGACAAAAAGGGTAAGAACTATACAAAATTGGCGGCAGGCGTTGCCAAAATATTTAGTTACAAATACAGAAATCCAGCACCTTTAGACATAACTATAGAAAATGTTGATCATACCTTTGAGAAAGGACATGTTTTGGTTTTAGGTCTAAAAATAGTGAATAGGACAATAGAAGCCATTGGCGTAGAATTAACTCTCCATAGACCAAAACTGCTTTTTAATTCAGAAGAGTATCCCTCATATATCCAAATTATTACGGCACCCCTTGATGACATTGAAGTAAAATTCTCGGACGAAACAACCCTAAGCCCGGAGATAAAAAGAGCAGAGGTCGCACGATACAACATAACAATAACAAACAAAGGAGAAACAGGAGACACTTTAACCCTCTCCCTTAGACTCCTAGGAGAGATGAATCAGTGGCCGGAGGGCTGGCGTGCCGCCATAGAGCTGCCAGGAAAAACAGAGATTAGAGAGTATGATTGGGAAGATTCTGTGTATATCTCAGGTAAAGAAACCTTAAATATAACCATAAGCATCTATCCATCCCCAGATTCGCCAGACGGTAGCAAGGTAGATCTTCTTTTCTCGGCTAGAGGTACATACAGAGGTTCAGATTCTCTAAGTGATACGATAAGGATCAAGATCGGCAAAATAGATATAAAATTCGTAGCTGAACCCGAGAACAAAGAGATAGAAGTTGGAAAGAGCTTCAGTTATACATTCAAGGTGAGAAACGTAGGGGAAGAGGTTGACGATTTTATCGTAAATGCAACCTCTGAACACGGATGGATTGTAGGTAATACCAGTTTTGTTATAGAGGATCTCTATCCGGGAAATGAAACAGAATTTTCAATAACTATCAGAGTTCCAAGAAATCTTTCTTCTCTTCCTGTGGAGGATAATCTGACCGTGCTGGTAAAATCAAAGACAGATCCTGATGAGGGGGATGGGGCATGGGTTGTAACTAAAGCTGTAGAGCTATCCATATTTGACAGGATAAATGAATTCTTTGGTGGAATAACCAACTCGCTAAAAGGACAGTTTGGAGAAGCAGCATCACTCATAGCACTCGCGGTTCTATTGGCTATAGCGCTAATAATCATACTATCTCTAATCCATGTGTTCACTAGAAAATATGCAGAGCTAATATGCTTAGATAGGATAAAGGAGATATCCCCAGGAGAGGAGGCGAGGTTTGATATAACCATAAAGAATCCATCAAAGATGAGATTAAGCTATGATGCGTATGTAGATAAAGATATAATACCTGAGGGATGGGATGTAAAGATTTCAGAGAGCGAGTTTAGACTAGATCCGGGAGAGGAGAGAAAGGTATCAATATTTGTTAAGGCTACAGAGAACATAGATCCAGATGGATTTGCAAAGATAAGGCTCTTTGTTATTCCCAAAGAGAAATCGAAGACCTATTACATGGATCTTATTGTCACTTCAAAAAACGCAATCGTTGATCTCAAAATCGAGAACGTATCTCATTTACCGAGAACATTTAAATCAGGAGATACGGTAACGACAAAATTCATTCTTAGAAATAAAGGTACAGTTGGGGCAAAGAATGTGAGAGTCTCTCTTAGGGTAAATGGAGAGGAAGTGAATTCTGCAGATATAGAAGAGATACCTCCTGAGGGTTATGCAGAGATAGAGATGCCATGGATAGCTTATCCTGGCAGGAATGATATTAGCATAGTCGCAGAGATGTGAATACCATGTCTAAAAAGGTGAGGAGAGAGGATCTTGCAAATGCTGAAAAGAAATACCAGATGCTGATAGAAAAAAGAAATGAGCTAAACGAGATAGCAAGAATTCTGAGAGATGAGAGAAATCTTCTCAATGAAAAAAAGAAAGAGCTTCTCGAAGAGATGAAAAAATGCAAGGAGTTGAGAGACAAAGCGGTCCAAGAGATGAGGAAGCATAAAGAAATGAGAAATAAACTCCAACATGAAGCTAAAAAATTGATCGAGGAGAAAAGAAAAAATAGAAAGCTTATGGTGAAAAGCTTACCTTTGAGAGTAGAGGAACTCAATGCAGAGATACAAATGCTGGAATATAAACAGGAGACCACTCCTATGAGCAAAGATGAAGAAGACAGAATCATAGAGGAGATTAGGAAGAAAAGGGAAGAATATGATAGACTTAAGAAGGAATTGGAAAAACAGAAAGAGATAGAAATCAAATTGAGTGATGCAGAGAAAGCTATAGATGAGTTATTCAAAAAGGCAAATCAAGAACATGAGCTTGTTCTCAAGTTTTATAAGGAAAGTCAAGAGTACCATAAAAAGTACATCAAATTAGTTCAGGAAGTAGCTGCGCTGATAAACGAAGCTAAGAAGAAACACGAAGAGTATCTGGAGGTAAAGCGTCAGGCTGACGAATTTCACAGGAAGGCGATGGAGATGAGGGCAAGGATTATAACGATAAGAAGAGAAATAAGAGCAAAGAGAGAGGAGGCAAAGAAAGCTATAGAGGAGATAAACATAAAAGCAAAACAAGCTCTTTTCGATGAGAAGAAACTCGAAGAGATTACAGAAGAAGCCCTTGAGAATCTGAAGAAAGGAGGAAAGATAAGTATAGGTTTGTAAGCTCATTGCAAATTTTTCAAGATTTTTGATTAGAGTTTGTTCCTAGCCTTTATAGATCGATTCTAAAATCGTCGAAAAATAAATCGACAATTTTAAATAGAATTTCAAGGTTGCATCCCTCAATGGCTGGGATTGGAATAGTGAGCTATGGAGCCTATATACCTATAAATAGGATAAAAATTGAAGATATAGCCAGTACATGGGGAAAGAATGCTGAGGATATAAAGAGAGGATTAAACGTTTTCGAAAAAACCGTTCCTTCTCCCGATGAGGACGTAGCAACGATAAGTGTAACAGCATCTAGATATGCTTTATTAAGAGTGGATATAAATCCAAAGGACATAGGTGCCATCTTTATAGGTAGTGAGTCTCATCCATATGCAGTAAAGCCAACCAGCACTATAGTTGGAGAGGCAATAGGTGCAACCCCGGATCTTCTGGCTGCAGATTATGAGTTTGCATGCAAGGCAGGAACCGCAGCGATCCAGAACTGTCTTGCTCTAGTTAAGTCAGGCATGATAAAGTATGGCCTAGCAATAGGGGCTGATACAGCTCAATCTGCGCCTGGTGATGCGCTAGAATATACAGCATCGGCTGGAGGAGCAGCATTTATAATAGGCAAAGACAAAGTGATAGCCACGATAAATTATACATGCTCATTTGCTACTGATACTCCAGATTTTTGGAGGAGAGAGGCCAGAAAATATCCTAGACATGGGGGAAGATTCACGGGGGCTCCTGCATATTTCAGGCATATAGTGGGTGCAGCTGAAATGCTGATGAAGAAAATGAACACAAAACCTGAAGATTATGATTATGTGGTGTTTCATCAACCCAATGGTAAGTTTCCAGTAAATGTTGGTAAGAGGCTCGGATTTAAAATGGAACAGATGGAACAAGGTCTGTTAACACCATACATAGGAAATACCTATTCTGGAAGTTCACCCTTGGGATTATGTTCCGTTCTCGATGTTGCAAAACCAGGAGACAGAATAATGCTTGTAAGCTATGGTTCTGGGGCTGGCTCGGATGCGTTTGATATAACTGTTACAGATGAGATAAAGAAGTTTGAGAGAGATAAAGCTCCTACGATAAAGGAGATGATAGAAAAGAAGAGATATGTTAATTATGCAATATACGCAAAATATAGAAATCTTCTCTACTGGGAGTGATCTAGATGAGGGATGTTGCTATAATTGGAGTGGGGTTAACAAAGTTTGGTGAACTTTGGGATAAATCTTTCAGAAATCTTATAACAGAGGCTGGAACAAAAGCAATACTGGATGCTGGTATAGAAGGAAAAGAGATAGATGCGCTTTATGTTGGTTCAATGAGTCCAGGTAGATTCGTAGGACAGGAGCATATTGGTGCTTTAGTAGCGGATAGCTCAGGCTTATCTATAATGAACATTCCAGCTACCAGAGTAGAGAGTGCGTGTGCATCTGGAGGCATGGCTTTAAGACAAGCCTATATAGCGGTAGCATCAGGAATACATGATATAGTTGTTGTAGGTGGAGTAGAGAAGATGACAGACGTTGCCGGTGGTGAGGCAACAAATATTTTAGCGATGGCTGCCGATCAGGAGTGGGAAGCCTTCTTTGGTGTTACATTTCCAGCTCTCTATGCCATGGTTGCGAGAAGACATATGTATGAGCATGGCACAACAAGAGAGCAACTCGCCATGGTTGCTGTGAAGAATCACGAAAACGGTTTACTGAATCCTCATGCTCAATTCCATAGAAAAATAACCATAGATGATGTGTTGAATTCTCCAAAAGTTGCCGATCCTTTGACTTTGCTCGATTGCTCGCCTATCTCTGATGGAGCGGCTGCTCTTATTTTAGCACCACTTGATAAAGCAAAGGAATATACTGACAAGATAGTTAAGATAATTGGATCTGGACAAGCTTCGGATTCATTGGCTCTGCATGGAAGAGATGATATATGCACGTTTAAAGCTACGGTTGAGGCAAGCAGACAAGCTTATAAGCAAGCAGGCATAGAGCCAAAGGATATCGATGTTGCAGAGGTTCACGATTGCTTTACCATAGCAGAGATCCTAGCTATAGAGGATCTTGGTTTTGTTAAGAAAGGAGAGGGTGGAAAGGCTGTTGAGGAGGGTAGAACAAGAATAGATGGAGATATTCCAGTAAATCCAAGTGGAGGTCTAAAGGCCAAAGGTCATCCTGTTGGCGCAACAGGTATAGCTCAAGCAGCAGAGGTTGTTCTCCAGCTAAGAGGAGAGGCAGAGAAGAGGCAAGTCAAGGATGCTGAAATAGGACTAACTCATAACATCGGTGGAAGCGGAGCGTCTTGCGTAGTGCACATAATGGAGGTGGTTTAGTTGGGAAGCGCTGTACCGAGATTCTGGAGAGAGATACCTTATAGGTATAATTTGATAGGAACGAAGTGCAAAGTTTGTAACAGAGTATATTTTCCACCGAGAGAGGTATGTCCGTACTGTAGAAGAAAGAGTCTTGGGAATATAGAAGAAATAAAGCTCAGTGGTAGAGGAAAGCTGATAACTTATACTGTGATATACACACCTCCATCAAATTTCGAAGTTCAAGCTCCATATGTTGTTGGTATAGTTGAGCTGGATGAAGGTCCAAGAATAACATCTCAGATAGTTGACTGCGATCCTGAGAATCTAAGAATAGGTATGAGAGTGGAGGCTGTATTTAGAAAGATACAGGAGGATGGAGATACCGGAGCTATATATTATGGCTACAAGTTTAAGCCTGTAGAGGAACATGAGGATAAAGGATAGATTGGCAGAGAAGATAGCTGGTGAGATAACCTTAAGTCCGAACCCGGGGAGGACCATAAGGAAATGGAGAGAGATATTCGAGATATCTCAGATAGAATTGGCTAGAGTTCTCGATATATCTCCAAGCGTTTTGAGCGATTATGAGTCAGGTAGAAGAAAATCACCTGGTATAAAGAACATAAAGAGGATAGTTGAAGCCCTTTTCGAGATAGATGAAAAGAGAGGAGGCAAAATCCTACATAAGTATACCTCTATGATGGAAGTTCCGGAGGGAATAATAGAGATCATGGAATACCCATATCCTATACCAGCATTGGAGTTTATAGAAACTATAGATGGTAAGATACTCAATTCTCCAACCGATGTAGATAAAAAGAGTATAAAGGGCTTTACTTTAGTTGATAGCATAAAAACAATTAAAACAATAACATCTGCAGATTTTACACATCTTTATGGGTGGAGTACAGAAAGAGCCTTGATATTCACTGGAATACAATATGGCAGGAGTCCAATGATAGCGGTAAGGGTACATCCAATGAAACCTACAATGGTTGTGTATCATAAGCCGAATGCAATAGATCCCCTAGCTATCAAATTGGCAGATATGGAAAACATTCCTTTGGTCTTGACAAACCTATCCCTGGATGAGCTGATAAAGAGGATGATCTCTCTAAGGGAGAGCGAGTAGATGGAGCTCGTTGGTATATGTATGATATGTGGAAGACCAAATGCAAGATATACATGCAGATTGTGTGGAAGGATAGTTTGTAATAACTGCTACGACTTTTCAAATGGAATATGCGTCGCATGTAGAGGCAGGATGATAAAGTAAAAATCCATATAATGTAATTCTTGCCTGTGTTTGTAAAACATGAGCTTATAAAACCTAAAACCATAGAGCACAGAAGCTATCAGGTATCCATAGCTGAGTCAGCCTTAAGTAGGAACACCCTGGTCGTTCTTCCAACTGGAATGGGAAAAACAGTGATAGCTTTACTAGTTATAGCTGAGATACTCAGAAGAAAAGAGGGAAAGATACTTTTCCTAGCCCCAACAAAACCTTTAGTTATACAGCACTCGAATTTTTTGAAGAATCACCTTATCATAGAAGATCAGGATATAGTATCCTTCAGTGGAGAGATCGCGCCTGCAAAGAGACAAGATCTTTGGAAGAAAAGCAGAGTAATAGTAGCCACTCCCCAAGTTGTAGAGAACGATATTCTATCTGGTAGGATAGATCTATCAGAATTCTCTTTAATCATTTTTGACGAAGCTCATAGGGCTGTGGGGGCGTATTCATATGTATTCATCGCTGAAACCTATAGGAAAAGAAAACCAGAAGGATTAATCCTTGGAATAACGGCGTCTCCCGGAAGCGAAATAGAGAAGATACTTGAAGTATGTAGAAATCTAGGAATAGACAATATAGAGATCAGATCAAAGGACGATCCAGATGTAAAACCATATGTGCAAGAGATCGAGATATCATGGAGAAAAATAGAACTTCCTCACGAGTTTTTAAGAGTGATAAACCTCCTCAAAGAGGCTTTATCTCAAAGATTAAAGGCATTGAAGGAAGCTGGAGCACTAGAGAGTTCTTCGATATCCAGGATAAGCAGAAAGAAACTTTTAGAGATTCAAGAGAGGATCCAAAGATCTATAAAAGAGGGACGTATCAGCAACACTTTATTTACTCTCGCATCTCTACAAAATGAGGCATTAAAAATATATCATGCTTTAGAACTTCTTCAAACCCAAGGTTCCACAGCCCTTAGGAGATTCTTTGAAAAACTGCAAGCAGAAGCAAAATCCAAAGGTGGAAGCAAGGCATCAAAGGTACTGATGAAAGATCCCCTGATAATCGAAGCCATTGCTTACACAAAAGATCTCAAGATAGACCATCCAAAGATAGATGAGACTGTAAAGATAGTCAAGGAGCAGTTTGAGAGAAATCCAGACTCAAGAGTTATAGTATTTACAAATTACAGAGACACATCCATAAAGGTTGAAGAATCTTTAAAGAATCAACCTGGAATAAGACCTATTAGATTTGTTGGTCAGGCTGCAAGAGGTGAAGACAAAGGATTAAGCCAAAAAAAGCAAGCAGAGATCCTTGATAAGTTTAGGAAAGGAGAGTACAATACACTTATAGCTACATCCGTTGCCGAAGAGGGTATAGATATCCCCTCTACTGATCTGGTTGTATTCTATGAGCCTATACCTTCAGAGATTAGAACTATACAGAGGAGGGGAAGGACTGGTAGGAAAAGAGCTGGAAAGGTAGTAATACTGGTAGCAAAGGGAACCCCTGATGAGGGATACTATTGGTCAGCCTTAAGGAAAGAAAAGAGGATGAGGAGAGAACTGGAGATTTTGAGAAGGAAGCTTAAAAAGAGGTTAGAGAAAGAGAATATAATCCTTTCTCCTTCCCAGAAGAGATTGACTGATTACGTTGACAAAGTAGAAGAAAACAGAGAGAATAAAGGTAAAGAGGAAGATCTCTCCATAATTGCTGATGTTAGAGAATGTAGAACACAGGTAGTAAAGGAATTAGCCAGTAGAGGAGTTGATGTGTCTCCAAAACAGATAGATGTTGGAGATTATGTTATTTCAGATAAAGTCTGTGTAGAGAGGAAAAGCTCTAGAGATTTTGTGGATTCGATGATAAATGGAAATCTCTTTAGACAGTTAGCAAACCTCAAAAACTCCTTTGAAACTCCAATACTCATAGTAGAAGGAGAAGATATCTTTACTTCGAGAAATGTGAAACCCTCTTCAATATACGGATGTCTTGCATCAATAGCTGTTGATTATAAGATACCCATACTGTTTTCAAAAAATCAAAAAGAGACCGCTGATTTCATAGTAGCTATAGCAAGAAGGGAGCAGCAGGAAAGCAAGAAAGAGATACCGATCAGAGGTGGAAGGAAAACAATGACTTTAAGAGAGAGACAACAGTATATAGTGGAGGGTTTACCAAATGTCTCCTCTGTTTTAGCTAAAAGGTTGCTAAAACATTTCAGAACCATAAAGAATATTGCTAATGCAGATGAATCAGAACTGTTTTCTGTAGAGGGTATAGGAAAATCAACCGCCAAGGATATATTTGATGTGTTTAATGAGCCATATGAAGAATAATTTTTATAGAAAATTTTAAATAAAATTTTAACCTAAACACTAAACAAATGTCCAACAAAACTTATAAAGAAAGATAGACAGGATCAATGGAGAAGGTGGAAAATGAGGAAGTTATCATCTCTGATGATAACTCTGATGGTAATAGTAGCAACTTTTATGGTAGTTTCTCCAAGTAATGTTAAAGCCTCAACTGGAAATATATTGTATGTTGGCGGATCAGGTCCAGGAAATTATACAAAAATTCAGGATGCGATAGATAATGCAACTGATGGAGATGTTATTTTTGTTTATAGCGGGACTTATTATGAAAATGTGATCGTGAACAAGTCGATTAATCTCATCGGTGAGAATGAAAATACCACCGTTATTGATGGTAACTTGAGCGGAGATGTAGAGAAGGTTACTGCTAACTATGTTACTATCTCTGGATTTACTGTACAGAACAGCGGGAGATCATACAATGCAGGAATAATGCTTCATGGTGTACAGCACTGCCGTATAGAGCATGTCAAGGCTAGCAACAACAAGTATGGCATCCTCTTGAGTTTTTCCACCAACTGCTCTATAACCAACTGTTCAGCCAACAACAATGTTGCTGCTGCCATCGAGCTGGATCATTCTACCAACTGTACCATCACCAACACCACGATGATAGACAATGGTATTGGGGTATGGGGCTATGAGATTACCTATTGGAACACCCATACCATAGGTACATCTAATACTGTTAACGGTAAACCTGTTTACTATTTGAAGAATATCAATGATTATACTGTACCACTAGGAGCTGGACAGATCATACTCGCCAATTGTACCAACGTAACTATAGAAAACCAGAATGTGAGCAATGCAAGCATTGGAATAGAAATTGGCTTCTCATATCACTGCATCATCACCAACTGTTCAGTCAACAACAACGTTGTTGGCATCTTTCTGTATTCTTCCACCAACTGTACTATCACCAACTGCATAGTTAACAACAACTACTGTGGTATCAAGCTGTGGAACGCCGACAACAACCTAATCTACAACAATTACTTCAACAACACAATTAACGCAGAGGACGATGGAAACAACATATGGAACATTACAACAACACCTGGTACAAACATTATTGGTGGACCGTATTTAGGTGGAAACTATTGGAGTGATTACACTGGTGTAGATCTGGATAGAAATGGCATAGGAGACACAGAAATACCACATCATGGCGATTATCGACCTTTAACAAAACCAAACTACGATACAAATCCACCATCAATAACAATACAAAAACCTCAATCACATAACCTTTACATCTTAGGCAGGACATTCAAATTCCTATCACCAAATCCCTGGATAATAGGAGAACTCGAAGTGAAGGTAAACGCAAGCGATGAATCGGAAATAGAAAAGGTAGAATTCTATCTGGATGGAGAACTAAAATACACTGATACATCATATCCATATGTCTATACATTCAAAGAAAGAAGCTTTGGAAAACTTCACACCATAAAAGTAAAAGCCTATGATACTGAAGGAAATTCGGCAAGCAGAGAGATAAAGGTGAGATGGTTCTGCTTCAAGATTTAATTTCTTCTCACTTCTAAAACAAACGCATAATGTTTTTATAGATAGTAAATATACACCCCTTGGGTTCTAGGAAGGTGATAGTTATGGTAGAGGGGGATAACAAGTTAATGGAACAGATTTTGGATGGTCTCGATATGTTAAATCAAGATACCTCTATACCTAGAAATATAAGGAGAGGGGCTGAAGAGGCGAAAAAGATGTTACTTGATGAAAAAAATCCTCTAGACGTTAGAGTCGCATCTGTGACATCTCTGCTTGACGAGCTCGCAAATGATCCGAATATCCCCCTACATGGAAGAACCCTTATATGGAATATTATTAGTAAGTTGGAGGAGCTTGTTTAGGGGAGAATAGATGATTAGAATAGGACCTGCTGGTATACCTTTATCTTGTAAGGGTAGGACAAATAAGGATGGAATAATCTACATCAAGAAGGTTTTAGATCTAAACGCTATGGAAATACAACTCATAAGAGGAATACAAACTGTAAGTGACGAGGAGGCAGACTTTATAAGAAATTTTGCCGAGGAGAATGATATCGAACTTCATGTCCATGCTCCATATTACATAAACCTTGCCGGAGATGAGGACGAGATTGAGCTGAGCAAAAGTAAGATACTTTATTCTGGAAGACTGGCAAACAGACTTGGAGCCAAAATACTGGTCATACATCCAGGTTTCTACGGAGATAGGAGTAAAGAGGAGACGAAAGAGCTAATAATCAAGAACCTGAAGGATATAGTTTCACAGTTTAAAAAAGAGAAGATAAAGACAAAGCTCGGAATAGAGACGATGGGAAAGCAAAAGGTATTCGGATCTTTAGACGAAGTAATAGAGGTTTGTAAGAAAGTGAAAGGAACAGTTCCAGCTTTGGATCTTGGACATATACATGCAAGATGTAACGGCTGTCTAAAAACCAGAGAAGATTTTGAAATGATATTCGATAAGGTCAAACCGCTGAAATTAAAGCACTACCTTATACATATAACAGGTGTTCTCTACGAAAATGGGAACGAATATTACCACATACCCATAAAGAAAGGAGATATGCCCCTTGAACCATTGATCAATATAATTCTGGACAACAAGTATAATGTCACTTTAATCTCAGAATCCCCTCTTCTGGAACACGATGCTATGTATATCAGATTGCAGATAGAGAAGGCTATACAGAAAAGAACAGGTATAGAAAATCCTGATTATAGGGATTTGTCTGTACTATGAACACGTTCAAAAAATCCATAAATTATATAATGGATAAAGTCAAAACTTCCCTTCTTAGTCTGAATGATGAGCAGATAGAAAAGATATGTAGAGAATTTTTAAGGGCTGACAGAATATTCTTGTATGGAGCAGGAAGGAGCGGGCTTGTTGCCAAAGCTTTTGCTATAAGGTTAGTTCACCTTGGATTTCAGACTTATGTGATAGGAGAAACGATAACCCCTCCAGTCAGAAAGGGAGATCTTGTTATAGTTATTTCTGGATCCGGAGAAACTATACCTTCGGTTATGACTGCAGAGATAGCCAAGAAAATAGGAGCAAAACTTATAGCTGTAACCTCTCGAGAAGATTCTAAGATATCCAAAAATGCAGATTTTACTGTAAAGCTTTCAACAGAATGTGAAGATAGGGAAAGAGCGAGGCTTGCCCCTTTAGGGACACTTTTTGAGGCAAGTGCATGGCTATTTTTGGATGGATTGGTAGCTAAACTAATGGAGATGAAAGGAGAAAGTGAAAAAAGAATGAAAGAGAGGCATGCGACCTTACAATAGCAAAACATAATAATTCTTTTTATCATATCTTGAATCATGTTTCAGAGACCCAGAGGTACAAGAGATTTCCTGCCAGAGGATATGGAAAAAAGGAGATACTTGGAGAATAGGCTCAGAGAGACA
>JAPDJO010000045.1 GCA_029259115.1 Thermoplasmatota archaeon
AACAAGATTAAAGCCAGAGGAATAAAAAATCTCCTGATGGTTTACAACTCTAAATACTGTAAAAGATGTGGAGCTAAGATAAACTTTTACAGAGATAAAATCACTGGGAGAAAAACCTTCTTCTGTCCGAATTGTCAGTCATAGCTCTTTCAATAACTCTATCTTCTATTTCTCCTATTTTGCTCTTGAGGTTCTCATCATACTCGAAATCAAAATCATACCTTATATCTACGAGGATAAGATTTTCTGCCTTAGCGATACCAAAAAATCTCTTTTCTTCTGGTTTTTCCAAGGCTTTCTTTATGTGATCTATTTCTATCTCATGGTAACCTAATTTTTCTAGGGCAGAGACTATTCTTCTGACCTGCTGCCAGATGAACGTCTGAGCAAAGAAGTTTATCGATAATAGATTATCAAATCTGTCGATAATTATATTCTTTATCTCTCTAACTGTTTTCCTTCCATCAGACTTACAAAAGTTTCTAAAATCTCTCTCACCAGTAAACAGCTCAGCCCCCTTCAGAAACAGATCAAAATCAAAATCATCATCCACCTTCAGATAGTATCTGTAATGTCGCAACTTTGCAAACCTCGGATAAAACTTCTGATCAACCTCCTTGAAACCATAGAACCATACGTCATTCAGCTCTTCATTAATCTCTTTCAGAATATCCTTAGACAAATCATAGTAGCAGTCAAAGGAAATTACATTTCCAAGAGCAGACACTCCTTTGTCTGTTCTACTTGCAGACCTGAATCTATTTATCTTTGGGTTATTTATCAACCCAAGAATTTCCAAGGTATTGATTATGCTACCCTCTATGGTATACACATTGGGTTGCCTTGCGTAGCCATGGAAGTTTATACCATCATAGGCAAATTTTAATGCATATCTCATTGGTGTTTGAAAGAGAGGATGATTTAAATAATTAACAAGTGTTTTTAAATCCAATGAGGGAAAAGATTTTGGCAGAATCAGGAGCAAAACCAGGAGATCTAATAAGAATAAGAAAGAAAGGTGAAGAATTTGTTGGTATTCTTATGCCAGCACATGACTTTAGTGGAGATGATATAGTTGTTATAAAGCTCAATAATGGATACAATATAGGGATAGAAGTAGATGATGAAACAAAGATCGAGATTTTAGAGAGAGGTGAACTGGTAAAGAGAAGGGTGCAAAAAGAAATACCTTACGATCCAAAGAAACCAACAATTTCGATTTTAGGAACAGGAGGAACTATAGCTAGTTATGTAGATTACAGAACCGGAGCTGTCCATCCAGCATACTCAGCTGAAGATCTTGCATATTCTGTTCCAGAGATATTTGATATTTGTAATGTTAAAGCTAGAGTGGTTTTTCAGCTTCTTAGTGAGAATATAAAGGTTGATAATTGGATAACGTTGGCTAAAGAGATTGCAAAGGAGTTCAACGAGAATAAGGTGAAAGGTGTTGTAATTCCTCATGGAACTGATACAATGAGCTACACCTCTGCAGCTTTATCTTTCATGCTGAAGAACCTTCCAGGACCAGTCGTTCTGGTTGGCGCTCAGAGATCTAGTGATAGACCATCTTCAGATGCTTATCAAAATCTTTATCATGCCTCTCTAGTCGCATCAAGATCAGATATCGGTGAGGTAGTTGTTGTCATGCATGGAGAAACATCGGATACATACGCTTTGATCCACAGGGGAACAAAGGTTAGAAAGATGCACACCTCTCGAAGGGATGCCTTCAAGAGCATAAACTCTGAACCTATAGGGAGAGTCGAGAACAACAGGATAATTATCGAAGGAGATTACAGAAGAGCTAAAGAAGGGAAGGTGGTGGTTGATGCAAAGATATGTGATGATGTTGCTCTAGTTTACTTCTATCCTGGTATGAAACCTGAGGAGATACCAGAGAGGAGAGGCATAGTTCTGATGGGAACGGGTTTGGGTCATGTATCTAGCGATCTTATTCCAAGATTAAAAGAGTTGATAGATAAAGGATCAACCATTGTCATGACCTCACAGTGTCTCTATGGCAGAGTAAATCTTAATGTGTATTCAACCGGTAGAGATTTGATAAAGATAGGTATAATTCCAGCTGGAGACATGCTACCAGAGGTTGCCTATGTAAAGCTCATGTGGGTTTTGGGGCATGCAAAAGATCGAGATGAGATAAAGAATCTCTTTCTTAAGAATGTCTCTGGAGAGTTGTCTCAAAGGACACTGCTACATTATCACTGAAACTTATCTGGAATATCTAAATTCTATGTAACAGCTCCCCTCCTTGCTCACCATACATGGTCCAACTGGATGGGATGGAGTGCAAATCTTGCCAAAAAGTCTGCAATCTCTGGGCTTTGCAACCCCTCTCAGTATCTCACTGCACCTGCATCCTTTGGGTTCTTCACCTTCCTCAATCCCAGACAAAATATCCTCAAAAACCTTTCTTGCGTTTCGATCCTCGAATTTCTTCTTCAGTTCCAAACCAGACTTTTCAATTACTGGAAATCCCCTCCACTTTATATCAACAACATCAAAAATCTCCTGCATGATCTTTTTCGCTCTGATATTTCCTTCAAATTTAACAGATCTCGCATATTCATTTTCAACCCTGCTTTCTCCATTCTCTATCTGCTCAATTAACATGAGAACAGCAGCTAGGACATCTAAAGGCTCAAAACCAACTATAACTTGAGGGATCTTGTACCTCTTGGATATCTCAATATAGGGCTCTACGCCTATTATCGTAGAAACGTGACCAGGCTCGATGAAACCATCCAACCTGATCTCTCCCATCTCCAAAATTGCTTTTACCGCAGGCGGAATGAGGCGGTGGCAGGAGAGTATATAAAAATTGTCTGGTATATCAGAGAGTAGTGCCACAGCTGTTGATGGAGCGGTCGTTTCAAAACCTACAGCCATGAAGATAACATCTTTATCTCTTCTCCTTCTTGCCATCTCGATAGCATCCTCTATACTGTATACAGGTCTTATATCTCCTCCTTTAGCCTTTGCTGTACTCAAAGAATCATTCATCCCAGGAACCTTGGTCATATCCCCATAAGTTGCTACTATCTTTCCATTTAGAGAAAGAGCCACAGCCTCCTCTATCTCTTTTGGCGTAGTTACGCATACTGGACAACCAGGACCTTCAACCACCTCTATGTTACATTCTTCAAAGATTTTGTTCAACCCAAACTTGTATATGGTATCGTGATGCGTACCACAAACATGCATGAACTTCAACTTTTTCCTATTCCTTTTTAATCTCTCTATCAACCTACCAGCAATCTCTTTATCTCTAAAACTGAACATCCTTCATACCTCTAGCCATCTGTTCAAAGAGTCTTAGAGTTTCTTCTGCCTCTTCCTTGCTCAAAACCTGTATAGCAAAACCAGCATGAACAAGAACATAGTCTCCTAATTTTGCATCTACAAGAGATGTGTTAATCTTTCTTTTGACGCCATCTCCATAATCAACATTTGCATGTTCTTTATCTAAAATTTCGATAACCTTGGCAGGTATTGCTAGGCACATCTTTTTTACCCCTCCGGTATGACAAAGATCTCCTCATCATACTTCACTATCTTTACCGTCTCCCTGAGCTCGATATCTCTTGGCAGGAGAATCTCTTTCGTTTTATAACTGTCTGGATCCAGAATTAGAACATCCCTTCCTCTCTTGTTCACAACGACAGCCTCTCTGATAACATCCTTTTTGTCCAAAACCTTGCAACTAGATATCTCATTGTGCCTAAAGTTGTAATCCTTCCAGTCATTCAAACCAACAGCCTTTATTCCCTTTGAGGAGTACCTCCTTATGTAAAATAACCTCTCATCAATAATTATGACATCTCCTTTTCTGTATCTTGGTAATCTTAGTAGATAGGTCATCCTGTACTGCCTTACACCTTCCTTCATACCGAAAAGTTTTGGTGACTCTTTTACCTCTCCTCCAAATTCCTCCTTGAGTTGATATATCAGAGAATGCGCAACTTTTCTATCACTTATGTAAAGATCCAAACCTTTTTTCACCTTCTTTCTATCAGCTATAAAAACTCCTCTTCCGGAATCCTCAAATTCTTTCATTCTTCTTCTTAAAAATCCCTCCATCTCTTTGATCTCTCTTTCATCAAGCTCCCTTTCATTCCCCCTTAACTGAATTATAGCCTCATAATACTTGCCCGCTTTCCTTGAACATGTTGGACAACTTACCTTATCCACTAAAATCTCGGTATACACCTCTTCTTTGACTCTATTTCCTCCTATCTCTCCTTCTATATCCACAACAACCTCATACAGAGTTTTGCCTTTCCTTCTGAACTTTACCTCAGGTCTCTTCCATGATATATTCTTTGAGATTAACAGATTATCAATAACTAACCTCTTCATAGCATCTTCAAGATCCTCTTTCAGCCACTTTCCCCTGTACTTTATTGATCCACAGGTGGAACAAACTTCGATCTTCAATCTCCCCTTCTTTATACTCGCAAATCCACCTTTCCTCGAATAACAGTCCAAGCATAAACCATCTATCAGGTTTTCTGTTTCTTTACCGCAGTTTACACAGAATATCTTATCTTTCCTCATTTTTCCTTCTCAGTATCTCTTCTCTCCCTAGATTAAAGGCTCTGATATTTATATCTTTGTAAGGCAAACTCCTTCTTATCTCTTCCAAAAGAGTATCGTGCGAGAAAGGTAGAATATCTAGAGCAGATAGGGCGCCAAGCATGACAATATTCTTCGAAATTATATCTCCAGCCTTCTTTGCCAGGGAATTTGCATCTATTGCATAGAGTTTACAGTTCCTCTTGATCTCCTCCAGTATAGCATCTACATCTGGATATTCCACTTTCTCAAATACAACAGATGGAGGTACAACAGGATTTGTATCTGTTAGAACCACAGTATCCTTATTTGCTTTCTCTATCTCTCTTAAAGCCTCCAAAGGTTCGGTGCTAACGATACAGTCTGCAGACCCTTTAGCTATGAGAGGGGAGTTTATCTCTCCCATTCTAACCGTGCATTTTACGCTCCCTCCCCTCTGCGCCATCCCATGCACTTCCGAAACCAGAACATTTATACCGGATCTGACAGCAGACCTTCCTAATAGAGATGCCATTGTTAGCACTCCCTGTCCACCAACTCCTGTTAAAACGATCTCCACCTTCATCTTTTTTCACCTACCTTCTCTATGGCATTGAATGGGCAAACTTGGGTACAAACTCCACATCCATTGCATAATTCTTCGTTTATCCTCACATTTTTATCCTTGTCAAAGTAGAACGCTGGACAGCCGAATTTTAGAATGCAAATATTACAATGCCTGCATTTATCAAGATTAACTTGGTAGATAGGAATCTTTTCTCCCCTTTTTCTCTTATCCCTTATCTCCAGAAGTATGCATGGATGCTTACAGATTACAACAGCTGGTCCTTTGAAATCCAAAGCCCTTTTGAAAGCTTCTTCTGTCTCCTTTAAGTTTGTTAGATCTACGGTTTCTACGTGCTCTATACCCAATCCCCCTACTACATCCTCTATATCTAGAGCCCTTGCCTTTTCTCCCATGCCCGTTAACTCTGACCCTGGATGTGGTTGATGTCCCGTCATAGCTGTTGTTCTGTTATCTAATATTGTTATAACACAATCGTGATTGTGATGAACAGCATCGACTATCGCTGGTAATCCAGCATGGAAGAAGGTTGAGTCTCCCATAAAAGAGATTATCTTTTGATCCGTAGCTCTTGCAAATCCACAGGCCATACCGGCATTCGATCCCATACAGAGCAGAACGTCTGCCATCTCAAGTGGAGGAGATCTACCTAAAGTATAACAACCTATATCTGTCGGATATATCGTATCCTTTGGAGCCACCTTCTTTGCTGAGTAATAGCTAGCTCTATGTGGGCAACCTGGACACATAACTGGAGGCCTACTCGGTAGTTTGAGATCTGTTTTGCCTCCATCTGGAAGAGGATTCTTCACACCGAGAATCTTTGATATTCCAGAGACAACAATATCTAGATTGTACTCATAGAGTCTAGAGAAATGACCGCTTCCTTTACCGTATATCTCTACCTTTATGCCAGAATCAAAAGCTATGGTTTTTAGTTTCTCCTCGAGTATTGGTTCGAGCTCTTCAAGAACTATAATTTTCTTGTGTTCTTCTAGGAACTTTCTGCAGAGATCTCTAGGAAGGGGATTGGTGAAGCCCAACTTTAGGATATCAGCATCTATGTCTAGAATATTAACAGCATCTAGAGCATAGCCAACAGATATTCCGGATGCAACAATTCCTACTCCACCACCGTTTTCTATTATCCTGTTAAATCTAGATTTCTCAGACAATTTTTCTGCTTCCTTCATCTTCTCAAGCAAAACAGGGTGCCTTGCTCTGGCTACAGATGGAACAGTAACCATGAAAGGATTCTTTTCAAACCTTCCTTTTTTCTTAGACTCCTTTATCTCTTCAATCTTTACGGGACCTCTCGTATGGGATACCCTCGTAGTTGTCCGCAAGATCAAAGGCAACCCAAGTTTTTCCGATATCTCGAAACCTTCTTTTGTCATATCTTTCGCTTCTTGAGGATTGGAAGGCTCAAGCATCGGAGCATTGCCAAATAGAGCATAGTATCTGTTATCCTGCTCATTCTGAGAAGAATGGCAACCCGGATCGTCTGCTGTAATTATCAGATTTCCTCCTTTACAACCAACGTACATGAATGTCATGAAAGCATCGCTTGCTACATTTAGTCCAACATGCTTCATACATGTTAGGGATCTCAAGCCAGATAGAGAAGCGGAAGCAGATATCTCAAGAGCGACTTTTTCATTTGTTGAGTACTCAAAATAGAAGGGAACATCCTTTCCTTTTTTCTTCAAGTATCTGGCAATCTTTGAGAAGGTATCTGCGATTTCAGATGAAGGTGTTCCGGGATAGGTTGTGGCAAAATCTACGCCCGCTTCTAACGCTCCCCTGGTTATAGCTTCGTTTCCGAGTAGCAGTATCGTTTCTCCAGGTTTTGCTTCTACAATCTCCATGTTATCTCCATCCTAGAAGCCTATCGAGAGAAATTGGGGAAAGCATATAAATCTAACGAAAGCGATTTCTTTTCGATGAAAAGAATAGCACTAACGATAGCAGCATCCGATACATCAGGAGGCGCCGGGATACAGGCAGATCTAAGAGCATTTTCCATAGCTGGGGTGCATGGATATAGTGTTATTACATGCCTAACTGCACAGACTCCAGACAAAGTTTATTCTATTATTCCTTTGGATGTAGAACATGTTGAGAATCAGGTTGAGAAGATCCTGGATAAAGTGAGACCAGATGCAATCAAGATAGGGATGGTTTATAGCAAGGAGATATTGAGTTACATTGCCGATTTGATAGAAGATAGAGAATTGAAACCGATTGTTGCAGATCCTGTATTTAAGGCATCTGATGGTACAGAGCTATGCGAGAAAGGTTATATTGATGTGTATAAGAGAAAGATACTCCCTTTAGCAGATCTCTTGACCCCAAACCTGGAAGAGGCAAAAATACTCGCTGGAGGGGAGATGAGTCAAAAGGATCTGCTGAAAGCCATACATGAGAAAGGAAGCAGAAATGTGTTGCTCAAAGGAGGTCACTTTGAAGAAAAAGAATCTACCGATATCCTGTTCGATGGAAAAAATTTCTACAGATTCTCCCTCCCAAGAATCTTGGGATACAGATGTCATGGAACAGGATGCACATTTTCATCTCTGATAGCAGGAAATCTAGCTAAAGGAAGAGGATTGAAAGAATCCATAGATCTTGCAAAAAGGGTGTTGTGGAGCATGATACTCAATTCTTACTCCATCGCTGGGAATAAAACGAGAATCCTGGGCGAACCTATCAAATTTGATATCCCTCCACCAGATCTTGGTAAGGAAGAATTTGATACATGGTTCTCTTTGAACAAAGCTGTAAAGGAGCTGATCAAGATTTTGTCACCCGAGATTATACCAGAGGTGGGTATCAACATAGGGTATGCTCTGAGGAATGCAAAGAATAAGAACAATATCTGCGCCCTGGATGGAAGGATAACAAAGGCAAAAGCTTATGGAATACTCAAATTCGGTGCATCAAAACACATAGCCTCTATAATTCTGACTGCAATGAAATATGACAGGAACAAAAGAAGCGCCATGAATATAAGATATTCTGAAGAGATCATCGAAAGATTCGAGGAGAAAGGATTTTTGGTATCATATTTTGAAAGAGAGAAGGAGCCAGATCAAGAAAGATCGACCATGGAGTGGGGAACAAAAATAGCTATAGAAAGATTGGGAAGAGTTCCTGATGTGATTTGGGATAAAGGAGGTCATGGAAAGGAACCCATGATAAGAGTAATCGGAAACGACCCTTTTGATCTCGTATCAAAAATTAGAGAAATTCTTTAGAATAGACCTCTATGAACTTCCTGAAAGACCTGTCATATGTCTTTTCAACATCTTTCGGGAAGCAGCAAGCAGGTAGCTCTTTCCTGCTGAGATGATATCTTAGACATTCGCAGCATTTTCCTTTCTTATCACAGTATTCATAGGTGCATGGACATCGTTTCAGATTTTCCTCAATGTTGCATATCTCGCTCATGGACATCGGAATAAAATAAATCTTTTTAAGCGTAATCTTGAAAATCCATCAGCTAGAAAATTTCAGATTGAGCATTTATTTGCGAAATATTTATAAATAGAAATTCCTTGAACCTCCTAAAAACAAATAGACAGGGAGGTAAGAAACATGGCTGAAGAGAAGGCAACTACAGAAGAGGGAACCGTTTTTGTTGGAAATAAGCCACCTATGAGCTATGTGTTGGCTGTGGTAACACAGTTCAACAGCGGCTTTAAGGAAGTGAGCATAAAGGCGAGAGGTAGAGCCATAAGCAGAGCAGTGGATACAGCGGAGATAGTGAGGAACAAGTTTGTACCAAATGCAAAAGTGAAGGACATAAAGATAGGAACAGAAACACTGACCAACGAAGAAGGTAGAACAACAAACGTATCTTCAATAGAGATTATACTCTCTACAGAGTAGGGGAGGTACAACTTTTTTGGGTTGTACCTAACCCTCAAAATTTTTATTTTTTTGAAATCAAGATAGATACTCCTCTATGGCTTCAGCAGCTCTCCTTCCTGCACCCATGGCTGAGATAACGGTTGCTGCCCCAGTTGTTATGTCTCCACCTGCAAAAACACCATCTATCGATGTTCTCCCCTTCTCATCAACAACTATAGTCCCATCTTTCCTTACTTCGAGACCTTCTATCATGGAAGTTATAAGAGGATTTGGTCTCTGGCCTATCGCTATTATTACGGTATCAACCTGCATCACAGAGTTTGAGTTTGGTATGGGTATGGGTCTCCTTCTCCCACTTTCATCAGGTTCTCCGAGTCTCATCTGTATGTATTCCATACCAACAACATTCCCTTTCTCATCTCCTATGAATCTGACCGGATTGGCAAGGAACATGAATCTAACGCCTTCCTCTTCAGCGTTTTCAACTTCTTCTTCTCTTGCTGGGCATTCTTTTCTGCTTCTTCTATAGATTATGAAGGATTCTTCAGCACCAACTCTCAGAGCTGTTCTCGCACAATCCATCGCTACATTTCCTGCACCAACAGTAATGACTCTCTTTCCAACCTTGATGGGTGTATCATACTCAGGAAATCTATATGCTCTCATCAGATTTACTCTCGTCAGAAACTCGTTTGCAGAGTAAACGCCATTCAGTTCTTCTCCAGGTATACCTAACCATCTCGGCAAGCCGGCGCCGGCGCCAATGAAGATTGCATCGAATTCCTTTCGGAGTTCATCAAAGGTGATGGTTTTTCCCACAATAACATTACACAGGATTTTCACTCCAAGGGCTTTAACATAATCTATCTCCTGCCTCACTATCTCTTTGGGCAACCTGAATTCCGGTATGCCATAAAGTAGAACCCCTCCAGGTTCATGCAGTGCTTCAAAGATGGTGACATCATATCCTTTTAGAGCAAGATCACTGGCTACGGTAATTCCAGCGGGTCCGGAGCCGATCACAGCTACTTTTTTCGATTTCTTCTTTTCTATCTTTGGAATCTTGTATCCTTTTCTTCTCTCCCAGTCAGCAACAAATCTTTCCAGTCTTCCTATGGCTACGGGTTCTCCTATTTTACCCAACCTGCACATGCACTGACACTGTTTTTCCTGAGGACAAACCCTACCCGTTATTGCTGGTATTGGATTTTTTTCTTTTATGATTTTTACAGCATCTTCAAACCTTCTCTCTCTTATTGCTTTTATAAAAGCAGGTATATCGACGCCAACCGGACAGCCCTTAACACATGGTTTATCCTTGCACTGTAAGCATCTCTCTGCTTCTTTGATTGCGGTTTCCTCATCATACCCGAGAGCAACCTCGCTGAAGGTCTTTATTCTCTCCTTTGGATCGAGCTTTGGCATCTCGTACTGTGTTTTCCTCACACTCATACCTCTCCCTTCCACTGGGTATCCAGATACCTCACCAGAGAGATCCCCTCTTCTTCAACAAATCTCTGATTTCTCTTCATCAGATTATCAAAATCAACCTTGTGACCATCAAATTCTGGACCATCGACGCATGCAAATTTGATCTCATTTCCAACTCTCACTCTGCATGCACCGCACATCCCCATGCCACACACCATTATGGGATTGAGACTGACCGTTGTTTTTATCCTGTACTTCTTCGTCAGTTCGCTGACCGCTTTCATCATTGGGATGGGACCAACAGCTATAACATGGTCTATCCTTTCACCGCTCTCTATTAGTTCTCTCAACACATCAGTAACAAAACCCTTCCTACCCTTGCTGCCATCGTCTGTTGATATCATCAGTTCATCGCTGTAATCCGATATCTCCTTTTCCATGATTAGAAGGGATTTTGTTCTTGCGCCGAGTATGGATATTACCCTGTTTCCTTCTCTTTTCAGAGCCCTTACAATTGGATAGAGAGACGCAATACCCACGCCGCCGCCGACGCATACTACGGTTCCAAATTTCTCTATCTTCGAAGGATTTCCGAGGGGGCCGCATAAGCTGTAAAGTTTGTCCCCAACCTCTAGAGTACCAAGTTTTTTGGTGGATGTGCCTATCTCCAGAAATATCAACGTTATTGTGCCCTCTTCCCTGTCATAATCAGCTATGGTTATTGGTATTCTTTCTCCTTTCTCATCCGCCATGACTATTACAAATTGCCCGGGATTTGCATGCTTTGCAACAAGAGGGGCTTTTACCACGATCTGTTTCAGATTTTCGTGCAGTATTTTTTTGTCGATGATTTCGCACATGTCTCTCACTATTTTAAATTAATTAGGGAGGGGATACTCAGAATATCCCCTGCTCGACCATTGCATCTGCTACCTTTACAAAACCGCCTATGTTCGCTCCCGCTATGAGATTCTTTGGACTGTCTGCGTATTTTTCTGCATATTTCACACATGTGTTGAAGATGTTCACCATTATGTTGTGCAGTTTCTTATCAACTTCTTCTGGACTCCACTGTGTGAACTGTGCATTCTGACTCATCTCTAAACCGCTTACAGCTACTCCTCCAGCATTTGCTGCTTTTGCTGGACCTATGATTACACCATTCTCTGTGAAGTGTTCTACCGCATCTGGGGTTGTTGGCATGTTTGCTCCTTCTACAACAGCAATGACACCAGCGTTTGCAAGCATCTTTGCATCATTGAGATCAATCTCATTCTGGGTTGCACACGGGAATGCAACATCAACCTTTCCCTCTTCCTTGACCGCTATCTCCCATGCTTTCTTGTTGTCATAGAAATCAAGGTCAAACTTCTCTGCAACCTCCTTGAGTTTTCCTCTTCTGAGGGCTTTTGTCTCATAAACCGCATTCCATATCTCATCATTTATTCCATCAGGAAGATACATCGCTCCCTTTGAATCTGAAAGAGTTATTACCTTTCCACCGAGTTCTGTGACCTTCTTTGATGCAAACTGTGCAACATTACCGCTTCCAGAGATTGCAACCTTCATACCATTAAGGTCTTTCTTGTTGTGGAACTTTTTCAGCATCTCCATGAGATAGTATGTTGCTCCATACCCGGTTGCTTCTGGTCTTATGTATGAACCTCCCCAGTTTAATCCCTTACCCGTGAGAACTCCTTCCCATCTGTTTACCAACTTTCTGTATGTACCGAACAGATAACCAATTTCCCTTGCTCCTACACCAATATCTCCTGCCGGAACATCGGTGTTTGGACCTATATGTCTGAATAATTCCATCATGAATCTCTCACAGAATCTTCGCACTTCAGAATCGCTTTTTCCATGTGGGTCAAAATCGCTTCCTCCCTTGCCGCCGCCCATCGGTATGCCTGTGAGTGCATTCTTGAAAATCTGTTCGAAACCAAGGAACTTGAGTATTCCAAGATTTACGGTTGGATGGAATCTCAATCCACCCTTATAGGGACCTATCGCACCATTGAACTCAACTCTGTAACCTCTGTTCACATGAATTTCTCCATTATCGTCTTCCCATGTGACTCTGAACATTATCACTCTCTCTGGCTCAACGATTCTCTCGAGGATTTTCTCCTTCTGATACTTTGGATTTTTTTTCACAACTGGCATTATACTCTCTACAACCTCTCTTACTGCCTGATGGAATTCCTTCTCTCCCGGATTCTTCTCTATCACCTTTTCCATGAATGCCTCAACATCTCTGTCCATAAATATTCCCTCCCTCTAGAATTGGGTGAGAACGGTATCGATAAGTTATATTAAAGCTTTATTGGTATCGAATAATTAAGTGGCAAAATATATAAAAATATAAATTAATATTTTGTTCTTATGAAGAACAGATATTTTGTTTCAATTTTTGCAATCTTCGGAGCCATTGTAATGATATCCTTAGCATTTGTACAGCCAGTAACTGCCAAAGAGAGCGGACAAATTGATATCTTGAGGAAATATGATTCTTATCTGAAAATCGCAAGTAGAATCGATAAAACCTTCTCTTCAGATACCTCGATCAAGATGTTGTCGGAAAAACTGTTTGAGAGCAGCAAACTTAGAGGGATAATAAATGAGATAAGGTATGCTAAAAGCTACAATGAACTCGAAAACCTAGTCATAAAATTTGTAAAAGTATTAGGAGAACAAGAAGAGTATCACAAAATCGAAAAAATTCTCGAAACTAGATATAAGAATGAGTTGAGGAAACTAGAAAAGATAAGCAAAGATACCAGAGGCAATCCAGAAATTATAGAGTATCTCATTAGCAACTCTCTCGAGAAACGACAGAATATAAAAGAAAATTACATCTCCCCAGTAAATTCAGGAGGAAATCCAAAATCTGGTAGATGTAAATCTATAGAAAATCTAAATAAGGAAAAATCCCAATCTCTTTCCTCAAGTGTAGCTTTCAAGAAGGACTTAGATGGCAATACCTATATATTTCTTCCAGGAATAGGATGGATTTCACTCTTAATTCTGCTTAGATTATTGTTATCTGGAGTAGTCAGTTTTTACCTATTCATGTATAGTACAATTCTTGCTAATGTAGGTTTATGGGCTGCCATACTTGCTCAATTATTCGGAGAATCCCCTATACCGTATGAAATCCGGACGGTAATAGGGGTGATAGGTATAATTCTCTCTATTCTGCCAAGTGGTTTGATTGCAAAGACGACGACACTTCTGATAATACTTTCCATATTTGGCTATCTTTCATCCATGGGTTTCCTCTCAGGGAATCTCTTGACTAAAAATTCTTCACAACCTCGAAATTCTCAGGATGCAATTCAAAGTAATTCCTTATGGGTTCCAAAATTCTGTTAATGTATTTCGCTGTATTTCTCTTCAAATCTAATGGATGTAATTCTCCCTCAGAAAATGCAACCTCTAAATCGTTGTATGATTTAAAAGAGACATCTCCTCCAAATTTATCTGGTCTCTCTATCTTTATCTCATTAAACTCTGGAAATATGATGTACTTCCATATTTCAAGAATAGGATTATTCTCTATTTCTTTCTCAGGACAATAAGCCTTCTTTATCTTTCTCTCAACATCTTCTTTACTGTCATGTATGGATATCATGGATTCCGGCTTGCTTTTGCTCATTTTCGCTTCTATAGGATTCATTCTTCCTGTTGCCTGAAGACTTGATAGGAGCGGGGTGTGCAGGGCTACTGGCTTTTTGATGCCGAGTTTACTTGCGGTATCTCTTGCAAGCATATGTGCGTGCCTTTGATCTATACCGCCATACGCCACATCCAAATCTAAGTAGAATATATCCGCAACCTGCATCACTGGGTAGAAAAGTTTGGACAAATCCTTTTCCGCTTCCTCCTCCTTCCTGCCCATTATGTCCATTGCTCTTTTTACCCTTGCTATAGAGTTTGCCTTTGCTATCTTTAGAACCAATTCCCAATATCTAGAGTCGTTAACATAATCGCTGGCATAGATAAATTTCACTTCATTTCTTTTTATCCCCATGGCTTCAAAACAATCTTCCATGTATCTGCCACATAGCCTTATCTTTTCTATATCTCCTCCGAGTTTATCATTTATATATGCATGCCAGTCCGCAAGAAGTATGTAAAATTCAAATCCACACTCTATAAAATCTCTAATCTTATTTGCACATATCTTCCAACCTAGATGAACCAGTCCAGAGGGCTCAAATCCTATGTATGCTTTAGGTTTTTCCTTCTCCAGAACGTTTTTAAGATCTTCTACTGTGACAACTTCTACAGTATTTGATAACAGTCTCTCTAATTTTTCCATATCAATCCCTCGAAAGTTTCTTTACAACCTCATCAACTATCTCCTCAGCCCTTCCAATATAACTCTCTGGATCCAAGCTTCTTTTCAATTCATCTTCACTAACCAATTTATTGATCTCTTTTTCCTTTTTGAGCACATCAAGTAAAGAGATATTTTCTACTTGAGCTTTGATTGCACATCTTCTCACTAGCTCATGAGCCTTATCTCTTGCAAGTCCCTTCTTCACCAGAAGCATCATGACAGATTCAGCCATGGGTATTCCTTTTGATCTCTCTATATTCTCTTTCATCCTCTCTGGAAAGACCCTAAGATTGGAGAACACTTTATTCATCTGAAATATAATCCAATCAGTCAAGATGAAGCAATGAGGAATCCAAAACCTTTCACTAGAAGAATTACACAGGTCTCTTTCATGCCACTGTATAGCATTTTCGTATGCAACTTGAGACAAAGATCTAACTACTCTTGCTAATCCACAGATCTGTTCGCAAGTTATTGGATTCATCTTGTGTGGCATCGTGGATGAACCAACCTGCTTTTTAACATCAAAAGCCTCAGCAACCTCTCCTATCTCACTTCTCTGCAGATTCCTTATCTCTGTTGCAAATTTCTCCATACTTGTTGCAATATTTGCTAGAACTCCAGCAAGTTCAGCATATCTATCTCTTCCAACTATTTGAGTAGAAGCCTCCTCTGCTTTCAACCCAAGCTCCTTCATAACTATTTCCTGAATCTCTTTCGCATGTTTTCCTAGGGCTGCGCCGGTTCCGACTGCTCCTGAAATCTTGCCAACCAGCAACCTTTTCTTGCAGTCGTTGATTCTCTCTATGTGTCTATTCACCTCCATAGCATAGACGGCCATTTTTAGTCCAAAGGTTATAGGAATTGTCTGTTGACCATGCGTCCTTCCGAGCATTATCGTCTTTTTATACTTCTTTGCAAGATTTACAAGAGTTGATCTTAATTCTTTTAGCTCATCCTCTATAACTTTTAATGCATCTCTGAACTGCAATGCATTTGCTGTGTCAACTATATCATAAGAGGTTGCACCCAGATGGATATATTTCTTTGCCTCTCCTTCGCACACCTCTGCTAAGGCTTTGGTTAAAGCCATTATGTCGTGTTTTGTCTCTTTCTCTATCTCTTTCACTCTCTCCACAGAGACGAATTTTGTGCTTGATTTCCTTGCAATCTCCTCTGCAGCTTCCTTTGGTATATTTCCAACCTTTGCATGCGCGATAGCTAAGGCACCTTCAACCTCCAAAAGATAGTTAAGTTTAGAATCTTCACTAAAGATGTCTTTCATCTCTTTCCTTCCGTATCTGAAGTCCAAAGGACAAACCAGATTTGACATATCCTAATAGAAATCTAAATCGTCTTATTTCATTTTTGGTTATCTCTGATTACAAAATCAACTAACCTTAAACACCTCTTAACCTCTTTGACATCATGAACCCTAACTATATCTGCACCATTAATGACTGAAAGAACAACAGCAGCTAGGGTTCCTTCTAATCTCTCGTTTATAGGTAATTGTTCGTTATCACCGCATACATTTCCTATGAAGGTTTTCCTTGAGGGACCTACAAGAATAGGTGAATCAAGAACCTTCAATTCTCTCAATCTTCTTATTATCTCACAGTTATCTTCTATACCTTTTCCTGTTCTCTTTCCAAATCCTATGCCAGGATCAAGAATTATCTTGTGCTCATCAACTCCATGAGATATGGCAAATTCTTTCCTTTCACAAAGAAATGAAACTATTTCATGCATAACATCATTGTAAGTTGGATTAATCTGCATATCTCTTGGTGTGCCTTTCATGTGCATCAGAATTACAGGTACATCGTAATCTGCCACTACTTTCACCATGTTAGGATCAAATCTAAGTGCACTAATATCGTTCACAATTTCAACTCCTAGTTCTATAGCCTTCTCTGCAACCTCAGATTTGTAGGTATCTATAGATACAGGAATATCTAGCTTGTCACAAATCTCTTCAAGTACTGGAACAACCCTCCTTAGCTCCTCCTTGACCGAGATAGGTTCAGCCCCTGGTCTACTGGATTCTCCACCAACATCTATGATATCCGCTCCTTCCGCCTGCATCTGGAGTGATCTCTCAATGGCAACATCTGGATCGAGAAATCTCCCCCCATCTGAGAAGCTATCCGGAGTAACGTTCAGTATCCCCATTATGTATGTTTTTTCACCCCATCTAAAAATCTTTTTTCCTACTTTCAGATCCTTCATATTCTTCCTCCAAGAAATCTTTTAACTCTTTGGCAATGGTCTTTATTCTTGAATGATGTCTGTATAACTTTCCAACTAAATCCTTTAGTTGTCGCAAGGTTCCCATCACAAGGATTTTGCATTTCTCATCTCTTCTTTCAAAAACATCTTTTGGAATTGCCACTTCTCCGCCTAGTGAGAGCATGTCCTGCTTTATTATTATTGCATCTATTGGATGGACATCTTTTATCAGTAAGGTTCTAAAAACAGCTTTTGGAGCCATGATCTCTATACTTTTTGGATCGCAACCTATATCCTGAATAAGTTTTCTCGCATGTTCAATGTCTGAAATCTCGATTCTTCTCAAATTACTCATACTCATCTGAATAATCTTTATGATATAAAATTGCTCTAGCTTCGCCAACCGTGTACAAGGAGCCAGTTATGCAGATCAAATCATCTGGTTTAGATATCTCTTTTGCTTTTGATATTGCTTCTCTAACATTCTTGGTAGAGTATACCTTGCAAACCGGGTTATGTTTTTTTACAATCTCAACAAGCTCCTCAGATTCACAAACTCTCTCGCTTTTTGGCATAGTTGTGATTATATGTTTAGCTAGAGGAGCAATCTCCTTTATCATACCGTTGATATCCTTATCACTTAGAATCCCTAGAACTAAAATCAGATCATTGTATGGAAAATCCCCCAAACTTTCAATCAAGGCTTTTATTGCACCAACATTATGAGCTCCGTCTAGCAAGATTTTTGGATTTGTAGACACGAGTTCCATTCTTCCTGGATTGCTTGCATTTCTAACGCCTCTCTCTATGCAACCATCTGGTAAAAATACACCCATCATCTGCAGCTTTTCTATAGCTAGAACAGCTAAGGTAATATTCTCTCCCTGGAATCTGCCAAGTAAAGGCGTTTCTAACTCATAATCTCTAAAGATTCCATGCACGACAAAGCGTTGCCCGTTCAAACCAAAATCTCTTCTTTCCCATCTTCCATTCCCAGAGATAAGCTCGGCATGTTTTTTTCTTGCTATTCTATCTATCACATCTAGGGCTTTTCCTGTAGCAGATGTAATGACAGGAATTCCATCCTTGATTATTCCTGCTTTCTCTTTGGCAATATCCTCAATATTGTTTCCCAGATATTCAGAGTGATCTATCGCTACATTTGTGATGATTGATATGATGGGAGAAACAACATTTGTAGCATCGTATCTGCCACCCATTCCTACTTCTATAACTGCAAAATCAACTTCTCTCCTTCTAAAAAATTCGAATGCAATAGCAGTGGAGATCTCAAAAAACGTGGGCTTTTCATCCATCTTCTTTGCGGCATTGAGTACAACCTTCAAAACATCAAGAAGTTCATCATCCTTTATTTCTTCTCCATTCACCACAAATCTCTCTCTCAAATGGATAAGGTGCGGGGATGTAAACAAACCAACTGTGTACCCTCCTTCTAGGAGAATAGAGCTTATAATCCTACAAATAGACCCTTTTCCATTAGTTCCACCAACATGAATAATCTTGTAGCTACTCTGGGGATTTCCAAGTTTGTCCAGGAGCTTCTTTATTCTCTCCAGACCTGGCTTTATTCCAATCCTTTTAAGTTTATACAATTCTTCTAGCAAATCATCAAGTTCTTCCATGCTAATATCCTTCGCAATAGAGAACATCAGGATACACTTCGTACTTGTCTTTCCAAGAATCTCCTGGAAGTATCCTCACCTTTCTACCTTCAATCTTTAACCTACCTTCTGCAAATAGCTGTATAGTTCTTGGTAATAACTGATGCTCAACTTTAAGTATCCTTTCTGCCAAACTCTCTCTAGTATCATTATCCTTAACCTTGACTGCAGCCTGAAGTATTATGGGGCCATGATCGACTTCTTCATCCATAAAGTGGGTAGTGCAGCCTGTTATCTTTACACCATACCTTAAGGCATCTCCCTGACCATCTGTCCCTTTGAATGAAGGAAGCAAGGCGGGATGTATGTTTATTATCTTACCATACCATCTCTTGATAAACCAGGGAGAGAGAATCCTCATATAGCCTGCTCCGACCACGAGATCAACATTATGCTCTCTCAGTATCTTATCTATCTCTTTTTCATGCTCCTCTCTACTCTTTCCTTCTGGATCCACAAAGTACGCTGGTATTCCATGCTTTTTTGCTCTCTCTAAAGCATAGGCATCCTTTCTATCACTTATCACCACAGCAACATCGGCATCTATCTTTCCAGATTCGGAGTGATCTATTATGCTCTGAAGATTTGTTCCTCTGCCAGATACCAATACCCCAACCTTGATCCTCTTCATCAAAACTACTATCTGATCTAGGTTTAAATAGTTAAATCATTGAATACCTTTATAACCTCATCAAGTGGAGCATCTGTCTTAAAAGAAGTATCTCTGAAATGAGTTCTGGATACCCTGTAACCTTCCTTTTCTAGGAGTTTCATCATCCTAAAAATCTTTGGAGGAGATCTTTTGAAATAAGATGCTAAAGCATCTATATCATAGAAAAGCGGAGGCATGTCAATCTCATCTAGACATCTATCCACGAGTTTTTCGATATCTTTCTTGTTCCTGAAGCTCTTTTTCCTTATCACATCTCTTAATGAAACCAAAAAACCTTTGTCATGCAGATTTCCTGTCCAGAGTGGACCTACCTCCCTCTCTTTTAAATCGAAGTCATATGTTTTCAAAGTATCTATATTTTTCAAAAGCTCGTCAGCCTTTTTCGCTCCTTTTTTAACTTTAAAGTAGGCTCTCATGTAGTAATTCCTAGAATAGCTAAGTATTGGATATAAAGCCCTATCAAATCTTGCCCCTTCTCTTATTATGTGTCCTAGAAGTATCCTCAATCCTATCTCATGCATAGACCACGTCCTCAGGGGCTTTGAACCATATCTTCTAATGCAGGTCTTCCTATAGACTCCGCAGAGAGTAGCTGTATCGGTTGCTGTAACAGCTAATATGCCACCTGGAAGAACACTCCTAACAGCTATGCTTATGTAAGGGACAGGTGAACCAAAAGGGTCAATATCAATATAGTGAAATCTTTCCTTGCATAATAATACGTTCAAATCCTCGCAACTTGTCTTGATATTGGAAAGATTGCTGTGCTCTATGCTTTTCTTAGCTATCTCGATAGCTTTCTCATTCCAATCATTTAGAATAACATTAAAATCTCCATCAACCTCGTTTGCTATCCTTAATCCTCTTGCCCCTATAGAAGCCAACCCATCCAGTATATCTATTTCTCTATCAAACTCATTTACAAGAACCTGAACAACCGCGACAGATATGTCTCTACTTTCTTCCATAGCTGGATTGTAGAAGCCATATCTAAGCTTCCTTCCAGGTCCTTTGTTTTCTAATCTCAAATCCGCAGGGACGAAAAACTCTGTATTTCCTTCTCTTACTAATTTTAGCTTCGTCATCTCAGAATAGACTTGGTAACTGATCCTTCATTATCTTTTCTATCTTGTAAGGGAGCAGATTCCTGTTTACTGGAGTTACTTCTAGGATTCTTATATCATCTCTTCTCCTTATGTCTTGAAGTAAAGGACTCCTCGATTTCTTGTGGAGAGTGAGCAGTATGGGCTTATCACTATCCAGAGCATCGATAACAACCTTGCAAAACCTCTCTGATAGCATTTCCATCTTTCCAACTTCATCGATTATTATGATATCTATACTTTCATCAGCAATAGCTCTCTCTATCGCGGGCACTCCAATCTCTTCCAGAACCTTTACATCAACTCCATACTTTCCAACCCTTTCTCCTGTATCGAAATCCACGTGGGCAAAGATCTTTCTCTCTTTTGTTTGCCAATCCATCACATAGAAACCAACTCTATCATTGTTCTCGATTATAGCTTCTGTAACCATTCCGCCAACTCTGTATCCACTTTCTTCAAGGTCCTTAACTATTTTTATGAGGGTATCAGTTTTGCCAACACCAGGTAAACCTGTTATTCCTATCTTAGGGATATCACTCATTCGTAACCTGAATGCTTTATCAATTTAGAATGTTTTTGCTTAAATTTGCTAGTTTCCATATTCGTTTATAAGCGTAATTATATTCGACAAAATTAAATATCTGTTTGGATTAGTTAAAATGTCTATGGAGATCTATTCAGGTTTAGAGAACAAAGATATAACTGAGGTAATCAAGGAAAGAGCCAAAATAGTCGAGTTTGAGATAAAAAAAATACTGCTGGAAGAAAGTCCTTTTCTTCTACCAGACAGATGGTACAAGGATGATCCAATCGTTCACTCTCTCTGGTCTGGGGGTAAGAGGTTAAGGCCTATTTTATGTCTATTTTCATGCGAAGCTGTTGGAGGAGATTGGGAAAAATCTCTGCCTACAGCTGTTGGTATCGAATTTCTTCATACTTTTACCTTAATTCATGATGATATAATGGATAAATCTGAAATCAGAAGAGGAAGACCAAGTTTACACTCTATATGGGGAGAATCGATAGCTATAACCGCAGGCGATACTTTGTACAGTCTAGCGTTCAAATCATTCCTTAAAAATGCTGAAATAGAGGGAGTTACACATGAGCAGGTTAATAGAGTTATAGATGTAGCAGTCAAAAAATGCATCTCATTGGCGAGAGGACAAACTATGGATATAATGTTCGAAAGGATAGAGAGGATAAGCATCGAAGACTACATCGAAATGGCGAGAATGAAGACATCATCCTTAATAGAACTAGCCTTGGTTGCTGGCGCCATAATAGGAGGAGGCAGCAAAGAGGAAATAAACTCTCTTGAGAAGATAGGGAGAGACATCGGGCTAGCTTTTCAAATCCAAGACGATGTTTTGGATATAGAAGGAGTAGAAACCGGTAAGCCGAGGGCAATAGATTTGAGGAGAAGGAAGAAGACATTGATGGTGATACATGCCATAGAGAATGCAGATAATCAAAATAAAAAGAAACTTCTCGACTTTATGAGAGGAGCAGATATAGATATAGAAGATGTTATCAATATTCTGGAAGAGACAGGATCAATAGACTTTGCCAAGGATAAGGTGAAGGAATTACTGGATAGTGCTAGGAAAGAAATAAGAAATCTAAGAGAAAATGAGGGCAGATACAATATAGAGAAAACCATAGATTACATAATGAACAGAAAAAGATAGCTAGCGCATTTTCAACATCTTCACATAAAGAGGACCAAGTAAAACATAGAACAAGGAAGACAAGAGGAGAATCTTCACAAAAATCATATCAAAAACTTTTCCGAAGATGAGACACATGAAAATCAGTACCAGGGCTGCTGAGCCTATGACTTTGTCTGTCTTTGGATAAGGAATTCTAGATATCATAATCACGGATAACACGATTAATATAACGCTTATGTAGAGATAATCTTTGACAACCATGCAGGAAGTAGCTAGCAGTATGCCGGCTGCTGGCGTAGGGAGACCAACAAACCACTCCTCTTTTTTAAAAATATGAAAAGATGATAATCTAACCGCGGAGCAGACAACATATACTAGGAGAAATGGTAAAAGGTAAATTGTCTGGAAAGAAGAATAAGCTAAAAGCGAGGGCGATATCGAGAAAGAGGAAAGATCAGCTAAAGAATCGAGATTTTCTCCAAGTTTTCCGCTTCCAAACTTTCTAGCAAGTATGCCATCTGCACCATCACTTAGTGCAGATAAAAGGATAAAGGAAAGGGCAAACCATGGTTCTCCTCTCATAATAAAGATCATGGAGATAAAACCAAATGAAAGATTTAGAAGAGAAAATATATCACCAAGTCTAAGCAATCTAATCATTGAGCTCTGCAATCTCATCAACTCCTGCTCTTAGCTTATCATTTACTCTTATCCTCAATCTCACTTTATCTTTTGGTAATATTAGATCCACTCTCGATCCAAATTTAATCATACCTATCCTCTCTCCCTTTGCAATATTTTTCCCCTCTTTCGCATAGCATACAATTCTCCTTGCGAATATGCCTGCTATTTGGATAATCTTTATCTTTCCAATCTTTGTTTCCGCCAGGATAATGTTCTTTTCATTCTTTTCAGATTCTTCCGAGTATGCAGGAAAAAAATTTCCTTCAACCCTCTCTATTTTCAGAATTTTACCATCAATGGGCATCCTATTGACATGAACATCAAGAATACTCATGAATATGGATACTTTAATCGAGTCTCCCACATCAGAATCTTTGATTTTTTCTATCTTTATGATTTTACCATCAGCCGGAGAAACAATGTTTTTTCCTATCTCTCTTTCAGGATCTCTGAAGAAAAATATCGTAAAAGCTAGGAAAACGAACATCAAAACTGATAGGATAAGGAAAAGGGAATTTGTAAATGAAATAGCTAGAAATGCTAAACCCAGAACGAAGATGAAAGAAATTATGCTCAATCCATCCTTTGCAATTCTCATTCTATCGTATCACCTTCTTTAAGATTCTTTCTACAAATCCCTCCTCCCTGTATAGATTAATGGTACAGATTATCTTGTCATATAATTCTGGTATGTATTTGAACACGAGAAATACCAGAACTATTAGAGCTATAAGACTTCCAGATTTACCTATGTAATTGTGAGCCACATTCATATCTGTAATTCTATACCCCACGAGATAAACAACGGATGCATTTCTTATCAGATTGAGGAAGTATATGGTTGGTATCAGAAAAGCTATCGCAGATAACCTTCTTTTGATGTTAACCTCTCTCAGTGGTAAGATAAGACCAACAAACAAAAGCATGGACTGGATAGCTGTGCATGCGAATATTATCTCTGCTGTTGGTGAAGAGTTTCCAATGTAATCATAGCCTGCCCATATCAGGCTACCCTCAACTTTAATGTTTTTATCAAATATCGAGTAAATCAAAGCAGAATGTCTAGCTACGACCTCTATTAAAGAATTCTTCAAGACAGAGATATAATCCATGGAGAAATAAATCAAGCCAGATATTCCAGCTACCCCTGCTAACCAGGGAAGACACTCAGCTTTCGATGTTATATCTTTATAAGCGAAATAGATCAGCAAATAAACTCCAGCTGTACAAAGGAAAGCATTAACTATATCCCCATTCTCATAGTAATACAAGGTGTTGATCTGAGTTGACCAATAGAACGCGAAGATAATCCAACCTACAGATCTTAGGTATTTTGATACCTTGATATTTAAGATAAAACCGACTAGAAGAAAAAACAAACTCAAGAAAAGGGGCACGGAGAGAAAATATCTTACGGTACCACTTAGAGGAAATGTAAACACGTATAAGCCCAAGATCACCATACCAGTAGGTAAGAGAAAGAAAAGAATCGTTTTTTCAGCATCATTTAATTTCGGCACGCATCAACAAAATCTAACAGGCTTTAATCTCATTTTTGGTCTACAACCAATTTAAGCGAAAATTATTTATACAACCGTTCACCTACTTTATTTAAATAAATAATTTTTATAGGAGGTGGTGGCATGGCAGAGACAGAGGAGAGAAAGTACTACGAACTCAGTGAAATCAGAGATAGGGCGCCAAAGTTATTCGGGGTACCAACAGGAACAAAACTAGATGAGATGTTCTGGAAGATAGAGTTTGAAGGAGATAAACCAGTGAGGAAACCTCTTGGAGGATTACCCCATCTTTCGATAATAAATTTGACTGGAATACCTGATAGTGGTAAGAGTTTGTTGGCCGAGCAATTCACTCTCCATCAGGCGAGCGAGGGTTATAAAGTTCTATTTGTAACTGTAGAATCACCTGCAAACTTCCTTTACACATCTTTGAAAGCAAAAGCAGAATACTTGGGACTGGATTTTGATAAAATATCCAGAAACATTATAGTTATAGATGCATCGGAAAACGCTGAATTGAGAGAGGATCCTAGAGCTTTGATGGATACCATGGCATATGCTATAAGAGAAAAAAGAACAAACAATGTTGTTATAGACAGTATCACGGGATTGTACGAACACAAGGAAATGATGGCACGCCAAATTGTAAGGCAGTTTTTCAATTTCCTCAAGAAATGGAGACAAACCTCACTGTTCGTATCTCAGAAAAGATCTGCTCAAGGAGCAGAAACCGCGGAAGCCGCAGGAGGGCTTGCTGTTGCTCACATTGTTGATGGAAGTATTGTCATGGACAAGAGACTGATAGAGAGTAAGTGGGATATGTCTACCTATAAGCTACCGATAGGTAGCGTTTTGAGAACAATAAGGATAGATGGTTGCAGATTAACAGGGCATGACACAAGAACATGGGTTTTTGAGATAAGTGAGGGTGGAACTATAGAAATAATATCTCCTCTGGAAGAATTTATAAAGAGGAAGGAGGTGATGTGAATATGGAGGTTATAAATACAGCGGTGAGAGAAATAGATGTAGATGCTCTCGCTGAGCAGGTGTTCTATGAATCGATAAACATACTTGGAGGTCTAAGAAAGCTGATAGAGTACAGAAATCTAACATGGCTTCCAAGCTTGGCTGAAGCAGCCTATGCTGTAGTGATGAAGGAAGAATTGATGAAGACTCACAAAGAGATAGCGTTTGATCTGGGATTGACTCCGCAGACTGTGCAGAATATACTCAGAGCGGATGCGCAAGAAGTGGAGAAGTTTATAAAGGGAGAGATAGAAAAAGTGGATGAGCACAAGGCTGGAGGAATAGCCAAGCTGGCTTACGAGAGAGTAAAGAAGGACAAAAGAATAACAATGAAGGAGAAGGAGTTAGAGGTATTGGGTGTTGACTGGGCAATAAAGGTTTTGACCAGATTAAGAGGAACGGATTTTCCTCTAGATAAAGAACAACTTTTGGAAAGGTTAAAGGGGGTGGTTATCAAAGATAAGCCTTTCGAGGAGATAGTTAATGAAATAAAGTTTCCTGTCAATACTCCTGCAGAAGTTCTTAAAGAGATAAAGAGAGTAATCGGATAGTATGATACCGGTGATCTATGAAAATCTATGCCCAGTGTGCAGAGGAGATATCAGAGAGGAAGAAATAGTTGAAAAGAGATGCATCTTGAAGGATATCCCTCTATCTCTCATCTATCATTCCAAAGATGAAAAAGAGATTGAAGAGTTGTTTGAGAAGGTAATCGGAAAACCTAGAGAAATTCAGAGATTCTGGATAAGGAGGATATCTAGTGGCGAGAGTTTTGCAGCGGTAGCTCCGACGGGAATAGGAAAAACTGTGTTTGGTCTGATTATCTCTTTATTCTTTTCTCTCAAAAATAAAAAAAGCTATGTGCTCGTTCCTACCACAATCTTGGCAAATCAGTGTTTAGAAAATATAGAAAAGTTTTGCAGAGCCATTAATAAGAGTGTAGGTGTAAACTCAGATGGAGATATAAGAGTGGCATTTTACCACGGAAAGATGAAAAAGGCGGAAAAGGAAAAGTTCGTAGAGATTTTGGAGAGAGACAATTTTGACATCCTAATAACGACAACTCAGTTTCTTTCCAAGAATTTCAGTATGATCAAAGACAAAACTTTCGATTTCATATTTGTTGATGATGTTGATGCAATTTTGAAAGGTTCAAGAAATGTTGACAAGATCCTCACCCTTTTAGGTTTTAGAAGGGTTGGCAAGAAATGGGAAGGCGAGAAGAAAGGCGTACTCATGGTATCAACCGCTACTGCTAAAAAGGGAAAAGCAACGATACTTTTCAGAGAGCTTCTTGATTTTGATGTTGGTTCATCTTTCTTTACTATAAGGAACATAGATGACATATTTGTTGGCGAAGAAAAGGAAGAGGAGATAAAGAAAATAATGAAAAAGATGAGGAAGGGAGGTATAATATATGCTAGAACCTCTGAAGAAGCAGAGAGATATTACGAGATTCTGAAAAGAGAGTTCAAGATAGGGATAGCCATATCTAGGAAGAAGAACGAGTATGAGAAGTTTGAGAGAGGAGAGATTGATTTTCTTATTGGTACGGCATCCTATTATGGGACGCTCATAAGAGGTCTTGATCTTCCCGAGAAGATAAGGTATGTTATATTCATCGGTTTGCCTGTTTTGAGAATAGATTATGAGAATATCACACCCTCTCTCCTCAGAATAATCGCATTATCATTCAAGAAGAATGAGAGGGTTAGAGAGTATATCCCGATTTTACCAAAACTAGAGAGAGACCCTAAAAAGTTTGAAGAGTTAAAAAGGCTGATAGAGGAGATATCAAAGGAGGAGAAGAGTGAAGACCTTGTTATTAGCGAGGGAAAAATACTCTTTCCAGATATAAGAACATACATACAAGGATCTGGTAGATCATCGAGATTAACAGAAAGGGGACTAACGAAGGGTGCCTCATTCATTTTTGAGAACGATAAAGACTTGGTTGAGGCTTTCAAGAAGAGAGCATCTTACTATGATATAGAAATAAAACATGTAGAGGATGTTGATCTAGATAAGATCAAGAGAGAGATAGATAAGAGTAGAGTAAAAGGAGAGTATCGAGATTTGATCAAACCCGCTTTGCTCATAGTCGAGAGTCCAACAAAAGCCAAACTAATTTCTAGGTTCTTCGGAAAGCCAAGCGTCAAGATCTATGGAAATATAATTGCCTATGAGATACCGACAGAGAGGTACATACTTCTCGTTACCGCCTGCCTTGGGCATGTTGTAGATCTCACAACAGATAGGGGCTTTCATGGAATTGAGGTGGTTGATAATGGCTTTGTTCCAATATATACATCTATAAAAAAATGCAAGAGTTGCAACTATCAGTATACTCAAGAGGGAGCATGTCCGAAGTGTGGAAGCGAAGATATAATAGATTCAAAGGATAGAATAGAAGATCTCAGAAGGCTTGCATCAAAGGTTAGTCTGGTTATTGTGGGAACAGATCCAGATGCTGAAGGGGAGAAGATAGCATGGGATCTTCATAATTTCCTTAGTCCTCTAGTAGATGTCAAAAGAGCAGAGTTTCATGAGGTGACACCTAGAGCTATAAGGGAAGCGTTGAGCAATCTCAGAGAGATTGATTTGAATAGGGTAAAGGCTCAGATAGTAAGGAGAATAGAAGACAGATGGATAGGCTTTGTTTTGTCCCAGAGATTATGGAAGGTATTTAACAGAACAAATCTCTCCGCTGGGAGAGTTCAAACCCCTGTACTGGAATGGATTATCGAGCAGGAGAAGAGGTATAGAAAGAAGAGAAGGGTTAGTTTTCTGCCCGATATTGGATTGGAGATTGAGGAAGATATAGGAAGGGAAGCAGATGTTGAGATTGAGCTAATATCAGAAAAAAAGGAAGAGAAACATCCTTTACCACCATACACCACAGACGAACTCTTGAAGGATGCAAGCAGGATACTGAAGATATCTTCGTTGGAAGCCATGAGGCTGGCGCAAGATCTCTTTGAAAATGGTCTTATAACCTACCATAGAACAGACTCAAGTAGAGTGAGTGATTTTGGTTTAAGGGTTGCAAAGGAGTATCTGGGAGGCGATTATCTAGGCAGATTATGGGGCATGGAAAAGGCAGCAGAAGGTGCACACGAGTGTATAAGACCCACAAGATCTTGGGATAAACACATGGTGCAGAGGATGATTTATGAGAAGGTGATTTCTCCCGAAAATATAACCAGAAAACATCTCGCACTTTACGATCTTATATTTAGAAGATTTATGGCGAGCCAGTGTAGAGAGTTTTATGTTATTACCAAGAAATATAGAATCAAGATAAATGGGAGAGAGGTTGAAGAAGAGAGGATAGTGGAAGCTCAGGGAAAAGCCTTTGAGCTGTATAGAAGTATCCAGGTCAAGAAAGAATTGCCTGTTGGTAAATTCAGAGTGAAGGTTGAGACCAGATTTGTTCCAGAAGGTTATCCTTACACTCAAGCCGACATAGTAAGACTGATGAAGGAGAGAGGTCTGGGGAGACCATCAACCTATGCAACCATAATAGAGAAGCTGTTTGATAGAGGGTATGTGTATGAAAGAAAGAGGTTTCTCTTTCCCACAATTCTCGGAAAGAAGGTAAATTACTTTTTGAATAAAAACTATAGTGATTTTATCTCTGAAGAGAGAACGAGAATACTCTATGGAAAGATAGATGAGATAGAGGAAGGAAAAAGAGATTACATGGAAACACTCGAAGATCTATATAGCGAGATCAAAAGAATATGATCAATAGGGGTACTTCTTTCCAAGAACTTCTGTAGAGCTTAATGCAGCAATAGCTCCTTCAGCACATGCAGTAACTATCTGTCTCACTCCTCCAGTTATATCTCCAGCAGCATATACTCCTTTAAGACTGGTTCTCTGATTTTTATCAACCTTCACATAACCGTATTCATCCATCTCCAATCCTAGAATTTTGGCTAACCTATTCTCAGGATCTTCACCAATAGCGATAAACAGTCCATCTATTTCGAGAATTTCTTCATTCCCGCCATCTTTATTCTCAAGAATGACTTTCTCCACCCTTTCTTTTCCTTCTATCTTTTTAACAACCCTATTCAATAGAAACTTCACACCTTTCTCCCTTGCTTCCTCCTGCAAAACCTTCTCTCCCCTTAGCATGTCTCTTCTATGAATCAAATAAACATCCTTACAGCCTATCTGCTTGAGATATATGGCATCTAACAGAGCGGTATTCCCTCCTCCAACGACAGCTACTTTTTTACCTCTAAAGAAGAATCCATCGCATGTTGCACAATAGCTTACTCCTTTTCCAGATAATTCGTCTTCACCTTCGACACCGAGTTTTTTCGGTTTGCTACCAGTAGCCAATATTATAGCTTTAACGAGGTAATCATCTTTGGATGTTTTCACCACAAATCCGTCATCTCTTTTCTCTATATTGCTAACCTCCTCACCAAGATGAAAATCTGCATACCTCTTTGCATGTTCCAGAAACTTGTTTGTCAATTCTGCACCAGATATCTCTGGAAAACCAGGATAATTCTCTATCTTTGGGGCTGTAAATGTTAATCCTCCTCCCATCCCTCTATCAAAAACTACAGCCTTTATTCCTGATCTTCCAGCATATATGGCTGCTGCACATCCTGCGGCGCCTGCTCCTATTATTGCCAACTCAAAATCTTTGTTCATTCTTATCCCTCAAAACTCTATACCTTCAACAGCATCTACACTTGATCTTTTTACTTCTTTCATTTCTGTTACAATATCTGCCAACTCTATTAGCTTTTCATCAGCATATCTTCCTGTTAGAATCAGGTTTGTTTCCTCGGGTTTCGATTTTATCAGATCTATGACATCCTCAATTGGTATCAAGTTTGTATGACAAGCTATGTTTATCTCATCCAAGATCAACAGGAAAGGCTTCTCCTTCAATTTTTCCTTTGCAAAGTTTAATGCTTCCCTTGCCAACCTTTTATCCTCATCATCGGGATTTGATAGATCAACAAAATCCTTTCTTCCAAACTGATGGATTTCATAGTTTGGGAGCACATCCTTTATAAGGTATTCTCCGGTATCTTTCCTTCCTTTCATGAATTGGATTATAACAACTCTTTTACCATGGGCTATACTTCTAAGTGCTACTCCTAAGGAAGCTGTGGTTTTTCCTTGAGCTTCACCGGTATAAACAATAACTCTGCCCTTCATCCTATCATGCTATTATGCATTCATTCCATCCACATTCCTTGCACACTAGACAGTTTCCTTCGTGAACCAGATATACACTTCCGCAAATTGGGCATCTTTCTATTTCATCGCTTTTTCTAGATGGTGTTTTTTCTATTTCCAGCCTATCTTCAGTTGATATTATCGGAGGTTTCGCTTCGATCTCCTTCTCTCCCTCGCTTATCTTTATGTATTTCTTCATCCACTTATTCTTCTCCAAGATCTCTTTCAGCCACTTCATCGCAAACTTGGAAGGTTTAGCCTTAACCTTTCTCTCCTTGCTTGATGGTACGCTCAAAACTTGTTTGCTCTTTGATCCATCTCTATAGACTGTAACTCCTTTGCAACCCATCGCATGCGCTATCAGATATGCCTGCTTAACATCCTCAACGCTTACATCGTTGGGCATGTTTATTGTTTTTGATATCGAATCTGTCGTAGCTCTCTGCAAGACTGCTTGCGCAACCAAATGATCCAGCCAGTGTATATCATAGGCTGTGACAAAAACCTCCTTTATATCCTTGGGTATCTCATCTATACCTTGGACACTTCCATAGTTTTCTGCGATCTTCTTCAGTATCTCATCGCTGTATAATCCCTTCTCCTTCAGCTTCTCCTCAAATACAGGATCAACATAGAAGAAGGATCCTGCGGTTACTTTTTTCTCATAGACGAGAGCAAATATTGGTTCTATTCCATTACTTGTATCTGCAATCATAGATATTGAGCCTGTCGGCGCCATCGTAGTAACCATCGCATTTCTCACTCCATACTTCCTGATCTGGTTCACTATTTTATCCCAGTCGAGGGTCCATAGCTCTCTGTGGTAGTAAAGATCTATGGGTAATTTACCTTCAGGATAATCGCTCTCGTTGAACAGAGGGAATGGACCTCTCTCCTGAGATAGTTTTATGGATTCTTCGTATGCATGATAGGTTAAATGCTCAGCCAATTTTCCCATGAACTCAAAACCTTTCTCAGAGTTATATCTTATTCCTAATTTGAAGAGGAGATCCGCAAGTCCCATGATTCCTAGACCTATCCTTCTCGTCTCCTTTGTCGCTTTATCTATCGCCTTTATTGGATAGTTGTTTATTGTTATAAGATTGTCAAGAGCTCTTGTTACAAGATGAACAACCTCTCTAAATCTATCCCAGTCAAACTTTGCTTCTCCATCCTCGATCTTAACGAACTTGGCAACGTTTATACTTGCAAGGTTGCAGGATTCATAGGGATAGAGAGGCTCCTCTCCACACGGATTTGTAACCCTTATGGGACCATTTCTCGCATTTATTAGGACATTTCTTCTGTTTATGTTGTCAAAGAATAGCACCCCTGGATCTGCAGATAGCCATGCATGATATGCTATGGAGTGAAAGAGAGTATTTGCATTCACCTCCTTCCAAACCTTCCTTGTTCTTGGATTTATGAGAGGATAGTTTGCATTGTTAGCCAGATATTCCCAAAAATCATCCCATATGCCAACAGAGATGTTGAAATTCTCTAACACTCCTTCTCTCTCCTTGGCTGATATGAATTTCTCTACATCTGGATGCCATATCTCTAGAATGCCCATATTTGCTCCTCTTCTCACTCCTCCCTGTTTTACCACATCAGATACTGTATCGATTATCTTCATGAAAGAAACTGGTCCAGAAGCCTTTCCCATAGTTGATCTCACTATATCTCCTTCTGGTCTTATCTTGGAGAAGTTTATTCCAGTGCCTCCGCCTGCCTTTTGTATTAAAGCTACTTCCTTGGCGGTTTCCATTATTGATTCTATGCTGTCATCAACATCCAGGGTAAAACATGCTGAGAGCATTCCTAATCTTCTTCCAGCATTTACTAAGGTTGGGGTATTTGGAAGAAAGACTTGATTTATCATCAGATCAAAGTATTTGTCCGCTAATTTCTCATATTTATCAAAAGCCCCGCTTTTTAGCATTGCCATCAATTCATCAAAGCTAACTTTCATCTTTCCTTCATTTGCAAGCTCCTCGTAAGCAGCTATGAATCTCTCTAGGTGCCATTTCGTCAATTGATACTTTCCTATGCTTATTTTCTTATCTAGGGCATCGAGATTGCTGAGATAAGAGGATAAGGCTATTGGGGGTTTGTAACCGCCATCTTTACTGTAAATTCTCTCGTCATACAGTATCTCTGGCAGAACCATCGTTATAGCTACTCTCTGGAACAACTCTCTCGGAGATTCGATGACGTTTCCATCTTCATCCTTTATGAGATATCTGAATGCCAATACTCTAAGTGCATTTACACTAAATCTCTTGTCTATATCGTCTAGTTTATCCTTATTCAGTATCCTCTTCTTCTCCTCTCTTATCTCAGCCTTTTTCTGTCTGTAAAGAATGTAAGCTTTAGCAGTCTTGGCATGACCATGTTCTATCAAAACCTTCTCAACGATATCTTGGATCTCCTCTACCGTAGGTATCTTCTTTTCTCCATATCTTTTCTCGAGTTCCTTTACAACCTGATCTGAGAGAAACTTTGCTCTTTCCCTATCCTTTCCTCCAACCGCTAGTACCGCTTTGAAGATCGCATTTGTTATCTTCTCCTGATCAAAGTCAACTATCCTTCCATCTCTTTTCTCTATCTTAGTTATTTTTACCATAACCGATCCCCTATGTTTTTGTCAGAACTCAAGATCCTCATCATAGCCAGAGGCTCAGTGAGGGTTCGCTCATCATCCGATAGAGCATAGCATTCATGGATATAAAGCTTCTTTATCCCATAAATTTCCATATCGTACCTCTCCATATTCTCCTAGCCTCGTTCACATCTATGGAGATCAATTCCTTTCCCCTGCCCAAGAATTTTATCTCTTTCCCTACTGTTTTCCCTGTCATTTGGAATGGTACTTTATGATGGGAAAGGACTCTTTCAACCTCCTCTCTGTTTTTACCCTCAACCTCTATTATCCACCTAGTGTTACTCTCCGAGAACAGCTTGAAATCATCCCTTAGATTTTCGTTGATTCCATCTAGACTTATCTCCACTCCAATATCTCCACCTATGGAGCTTTCTGCTATCGCTATAGCTAATCCGCCATCACTTAGATCATGACAGCTTTTTATTTTACCGTTCCATATAAGCTCAAGCAAGGCATCCATACTTCTCTTCAAAAGCTCAACGTCTACTCTTGGTACTTTACCTCCTTTTAAACCCATCACCCTGTAATACTCTGAACCACCCATTTCCCTCTCTGTTTCTCCCACAAGATAGATGTAGTTCCCATCCTCCTTGAAGTCAGAGGTTACGCATTTCCTTATATCAGGAACAATGCCTATCCCCGTTATCTGCGGCGTCGGCGGTATCGCTCCTGCTGCACTTTCATTGTAAAAACTCACGTTTCCGGAAATGAATGGTAATCCCAAAGCTTTTGCAACATCTGCAAGACCTCTACAAACCTCGTAGAAATCACCCATCACCTCTGGCTTTTCCGGATTGCCAAAGTTCAAACAATCCAGCAAACTATCGGGCTTCGCTCCAGCTGCTACGAGATTTCTGCACACTTCATCAACTGCAGAGCATGCGCCCCAGTATGGATTGAGTTCCGTGAATTTTGGGTTTATATCAG
>JAPDJO010000092.1 GCA_029259115.1 Thermoplasmatota archaeon
TCCATATGAGGCGACTGCTGTTGCAATGAAGGCAATAGAGCAGGGAGTTGCAAGGAGAAAGCTGAGCAGACAAGAAATATATGAAATGGCTGAAGAAACAATAAAGTCAGCAAGAGAACAAACACAGATCTTGATGAAAGAAGGTCTCGTAAAGATGCCATGATTGAAGATGCGTTGGAGGAAAGAGGAAGAGGATGCGTTATTCACGTTAGAGTAAAAATAGGGAATAAGCGTCACTTTCCGGCTGGCTATGATGGGTGGAGAAAAAGGATATATCTGGAAATAGATGAAGAGCCAATAAAAGGAAAAGCTAACAGAGCGATTGTGGAACTTCTGTCAGAGTATTTCGGTGTTAAAGAGGAGGATGTGGAGATAATCTATGGTGGGAAGAGCAGAGAGAAAGGGATACTGATAAAAAGGAGCAAAACATACATTTTATCCAAGTTGAAATGAATTTCGAGGAATCCCTCGAAATGATAGAGAAAGCAATAGGAGATTTGAGAGAGATAAACAGAGATGTGCCTGTGGTCGTTGAAGGAGAAAAAGATGAAACTGCTCTCAGAAAACTTGGTCTGGAAGGCACGATCATTGTAATCCAACGCGGAAAAAGGATTTCTGCACTCTGCGATTTTATCGCAGAGAATTATAAAGAGATCATCATACTAACGGATTGGGATAGAAAAGGGTGGCAACTTTACAGGAAGATGGAAAAGAATCTGAAGGGTAGGACGAGATGTATAAATGATTATAGGTTGATACTTGCCAAATATTCTACGGTTAAAGACGTAGAAAGTATACCGAGTTTTATTATGAGTATAAAAGAAAGGCTGGGCAGAAAGCTTGATCTTTCACCATAGCTTTGTTTGCTGATGAGATAGTCTCTTGACAGTTTTCCAAGATCTCCTAATATGTGGTGGCAAACTACCAAACCTTCTCTTCCACTCCTTAATAAACTTTATAGTAATTGGATCTGATGGATACCCACTACCTAGAGGAAGGTCCAGTTTCTCTCTCAACTCCTTTTCAATTTCTCTTACGAGTCTATCCCTCGTAGTTTTTGCAATTATTGATGCAGATGCAACTACCAAAAATTTTTCCTCAGCCTTGTGAGAGGATATTATTTTTGCATCAAAATCTATGCGTTTCTCCAGCTCTTTAGCAAATCTGTCTTCATTAACATCTGCAGAATCCACATAATATACATCAGATTTGAGGGATTTCATCACTTTACAGAAAGCCTCTACCTCTATCTCGTTTAACGTCATCCTGCTTCTAAGATTATCTATCTCTTCCGGGTGCAATACCACAAGATTTATAGCTTTCGCTCTGCTCTTTATCATCTCTGCTAACCTTTCTCTTCTCTCTGGGGTGCATTTTTTCGAATCTTTTACCCCGATACCTTCCAGAACTTTCTCATCATCTACTTGAACACCAGCAACTACCAAAGGACCTATGACCGGTCCTCTTCCTGCTTCATCTATGCCACATATCATCCTGTTTCTATACAAGTTTACACCTCAAATTATCAAGATGGGTCTTCAAATATCTACATGACATTTCAATCCTTCTATTTCCAAAAGTTTCCTCTTCACTTCTTTCCCTAGAGGATAAAATCCCATTAGCGAGCCACTTTTAGTGAGTAGACGATGACAAGGTATCAAAACTTGGAAAGGATTTCTCATCAATGTTATCAGAAGATCGGTGTATTTAACTCTAGCTATCTTTGCAATTTGGGAGTAAGTTGTTGTACTCCCTTTAGGGATATCCATGATCTTCTCGTAAACCTTCCTGTTCTTGTACTCAAAATCAGGCAAAGTAAACCTCTTTCCCTCAATGACAACTTTTTTAATTTTCCTCTCAAGCCACTTTTCAAGTCTCGAACTCATTTTCATCTCTCCTTTCAAACCATGAAAATCTACGATTTTTTCCATGTGTCTTCTAGCTTTGTCTTCTGTGTAGTGCCAGGAGTAGGCTAGTATTTCTTCATCCGAGACCAGGAACACTACCTTTATCTCGAAACCAAACAGGTTCATGTTCTCACTCAGGGAAGTCATTAGATAAATGATAGAACCTTTTATCAATCTATCAATCCCTAACAGATTGCAATGAAGATAGATATAGTGTGTGTAGGGAAAGTTAGAGAGAAATTTTTCAGGGATGCAGTCGAAGAATATCTAACTAGATTAAGAAGATTTGTTCAAATAGATGTATCAGAAACGGATGATGCGAGCAAAATCGAGGGGTTGCTTGAAGGAAAAGATTTTGTCATAATTCTGGATGAAAAGGGGAAGGAAATGGATTCTTTCCAATTTGCAGAACTAATGAGAAATCTTTCTCTATCAAAGAAGAATGTTTGCTTTGTTTTAGGAGGTTGGAAAGGTCTGGATGATGAGATTAAAAAGAAAGCAAACCTAGTGTGGTCTTTATCAAAACTTACCTTTCCCTATCAGCTGGCCAGGCTATTGCTGCTGGAACAGATCTATAGAGCATTTACCATTATCAAAGGGATAGACTATCATAAGTGATTTAAATATGCTGATAAATTTCCTACCGGGGGATGATTAAATGAGAAAAAATACCGTTCCTAGCTATAGTGTTGATAATGAGTGTAGCTTTACCCATAACACATGGAAAAATTTCTCAAAAAATCTCATTTAACAATCCACCAAATCCACCAGAGATTAGTGGTCCAACAGAATGCGAGATATGGAGGTCCTACACATACACCATAACAATAACGGATCCTGATGACAATCCTATGACCAAACTGAAAGTGGGCTTTGGAGACGGTACCGAAGTTTTACTTTTGGCAAGCAGTTGTTGTCCATGGCCATCGGGCACGGAACTATCAGTTTCTCATAGATGGAAAAGGTTGGGTGATTTCACTGTAAGAGCTAAAGTTATGGATGTTGTAGGAGAGTGGAGTGACTGGGGATATCTAAATATACACGTAGCAAAAGTAAAACAGCCCATCCTTAAATTCAAAACAGAGAGGCTCTTGTCTCCTCTGTTCAGCCATCTATTTTCATTTTTCTAATCTTTTGGAAATCTGCTTTAAACCAAAACTAATTTATACACTTCAAATCGTAGTTATTTATAAGCTTGCCGGCGTAGCTCAGCTGGTAGAGCGGGTGACTCGTAATCACCAGGTCGAGGGTTCAAATCCCTCCGCCGGCTTAATGAAATTAGAACTAGAGAACCTGCTTGGGTTTGCGGAAAATGTGGGAAAGGAGATTTATGCCTTTGCCATGAATTATTTTTATTTCCTCGTAATAGTTGTAATTCTAATATTAGCAATATACACAGCCAAAAAAATTAGAAGAATCTTGCTGGTGAAGGTTCTTGAAAGAGCATGTATCAAAAAGAAAGGAACCGTCAGTTCGAAAAAAGAGATCTACATGACCTATAACTATGGGAAGGTTCCCATAAAGGTATGTTTCTATAAGAGAGGGAGACATCAGCCTACAAGAACAGAGATAACTTGTGAACTGAAATTGAAAAAGAATGTTCTATTTATGATCAAAAGGAGAGGATTTAGAACCACGATAGATTATAGAAAACTTGAACCGATTCACTGGAAGGGGATTGATGAACTTTATGAGGTTAGAGGAAATGATGAATATTTTATGGTGAAACTACTCGATGATAACCTAAAGGGTAAGATCTTCATGCTAAGAGATAAGATAATGCAGATTAGTTTAACAGGCAGTGTGTATGATAAGCATGAATTGAAGATCATAGTTAGAGGCATAATAAAAAGAGAGGAGGAATTTAAGAGGATTTTTGATTTGGTTGAATTTTTGATAAATAGAGTTAGGGAGCCCAGCTTAATTCCTATAGGTTAGGAGTATTTTGTTACACTTATTCGGTATGCAACTCCTATGATTACTGTCTTTCCAGTTGCTTTTACAGGGAATATCAGACCTATGAAATATCCTCTAGATGTCGATCCTCTAATTTCTCCTCTATACCTACATATTCCGGCTCTTCCTATACAAAAACATGTGCCCGGATTGAAATGAAAGCTTATCTTGTCGTAGGTCATGGGTAGTCCTCTCTTGTTTGCATGAGCGTAATCAACGCTTACGCTACCTTTTCCTCTTGCTATAACAATACAGTTCATACTTTCGAAGTGTTGATCCTTTGCTTGAATATTGCTAGCTATCTGCAAAAATGGTGTTGATAGCATGAGTAGAGAGAGTAATATGGCCACATGCCTCATACAAATCCCCAACTATAAATAGTCAAAAGACTTTTATTCCTTTCCTATGAAAATTAACGAAATGAACAGCATCGTGGATAAAATTGTAAATTTGATAAGAAGAGGTTACAGTAGGGGTAAAATTGTATCAGAAATGATTGAGGATGTTGGAATTTTTAGCAAGGAGAAGTTATTCGAGATAGCGAAGTGCAGAATAAAAGCTAAAGAAAAGTTTGGTGATCTTTCAAATAAACTTTTCTTTGATGAAGAAGGATTGAGATACTCGACGCCGCCAGTTATAGCCAAATATAGAGCCGAAAGGTTGCAGGCAAAGGTTATCGCTGATGTTAGTTGTGGCGTTGGTATCCAAGCTCTCTACTTTGCTATGATGAGCGAGAAGGTAATAGCTGTAGAAAAGGATCTGGTTAGACTGGAATTGGCTAAACTAAATGCCGAGAGCCTAGGTATAGAGAATATAGAGTTTATACACGGAGATGCTCTATCGAAAGGTGTTATAAACAGAGTAAAAGCAGATGTTATCTTCTCTGATCCAGCCAGAAAACCAGAAGAACCAGTGAGAACATTAGAGACTCTCGAACCTTCCCCAGTGAAGATATACCAAATTTATAGAAAGATTACAGATGAGATAGCTTTTGAGTTACCTCCGCAGATTTCAAGAGAAAATATCATTATTGATGGAGAGAAAGAATACACCTCTCTAGATTTTAGATTGAATAGATTAGCTCTATACACTGGTCCTTTGAAATCTTGCGATGTATCTGCAATATCTCTTCCCAGTAAAGAAAGGATAAGCAATGATATCGAAAAGATCAGTTTGGAAACGAGAGAAACCCCTCTTAGATACATATACGAGGTCGATCCAACTATAGCAAAAGCTGATCTTCTGGAGAATTTAGCCGGAAAGATCAACTTTAAAGGATTTATTCTTAATAAGGATAAAAGGAGGACATTGCTTACATCTAGAGAGAAATACATTTCTAGCTTTCTTAGATGCTACAACCTTCTGGATTTTTGTAAATTCGATTTGGCAGAGATAAAATCGAACCTAAAATATCTCGATGCAGGCAAAGTTACTCTTAGGGTAGAGATAGATCCTAAGAAATACTGGAATGTTAGGAAGGAAATAGAAAGAGATCTGTCTGGAGATAGGAAGGTCATGCTTTTCAAAGTGGGAGATTATGCAATCATTGTTGAGAAAACAGATTTATATAATTCAACTTAATATTTAATCCGTGAAAGGATTGCTAACTCTCTTGGCGTTACTCTTGCTTTTACCGTTACCTGTTCAACAGATCGATACCGAAAATGTTATTACAGCTCATTGCAAAATAGATATCTCAAGTGAAGTTTTTCTGTCCCCTGTAGGAAGAGACAGAATAATACTTGCGCCTGGCGTGCACAAGGAGCATATCTGTGTAAATAGATCTGTTGAGATCATCGGAAATAACTCAATAATAGATGGTTCATTTAACTCCACAGTTCTAGAAATAAACTCGAATAATGTAGTTATTAGGAATTTGACTATAACAAATGCAGGCGGAAAGAAAAACGATGCCTTGGTAAAAATAAACTCAGATAATGTCATCCTTGACAATTGTACTATCTTTAACGCTAGAAATGGAGTGATAATAAATGGAAGAAATGTGAAAATAAAAAATTGTCTTTTCTACAGACTGGGTATAGGTGTAAGGATAAATAGTTCTGGTAGTATAGTATCTGGTTCTTTTTTCAGGAATTGTGGCATCTCCATTTATGTATCGAATAGCGAAGCAAATAGAATATACAACTGCTCTTTCCTGTTCAATGGGATATCAGTGCTTTTAGAGAAATCAAGATTCAATATCCTTGAAAATCTAACAATACGTTGTAGCAACGAGAATCAAGGAGGGATTTTATTAGATAGGTCCATCGATAACAAAATCCTGAATACTTCTTTGATATCAAACGGCTTTGCCCTTAGGCTGTATAGGTCTCATAGAAATCTCATCGAAAATGTGTACTTCAAACTAAACAAACAGGCTCTAGATCTGATCTTGTCTAATTTTAACAAGATAGAAAAATGCAATTTTACCAAGAACAATCTAGCTGTGCTTATAGATAAAGCTTTCTTTAATTCTCTACACTACTCAAATTTCATAGGGCAGAAAAGTAATAACATTTTAGGGAGAAAAAGCGGGATATTGGATGCAAGATTCAACTTTTGGAAAGAAAAGAAGGTAAAGAGTTTGGTGATTTTGAGCTATATTACCTTCTTCCCTTGGTTAAAACATCCTGTACATCTTCCAAGATTTAAGGATAATTTGACATCTCCAGAGATTCCAAATCTTATAATTAACTTCACTTTTTCCAACGATACAGATGGGGATGGATGTAAAGATGATTGGGAAGTAAGATGGGGCTATGATCCCCAGAGACGGGATGATCACTACGATCTAGATCCCGATGGAGATGGTTTATCGAATGTAGAAGAGTGCATAGCTGAAAAATGGGGAGCAAATCCTTTCAGGAAAGATATCTTCATAGAGATGGATTGGATGAAAGATGACTATAAATTGAAGGAGAGATACAAAAAGAAGTTATTGGAGGTCTTCGATAATCACAATATAACGTTACACATAGATGATGGTTGTATGGGTGGAGGGGAGAAAGTAGAAATGAAGAAGATTCTCTCCTATCCAGATCTCATAGACATCTACTGGGATCATTTTCTAAACAATAACCCAAACAACCAGAGGAAAGGGATATTTAGATATGTCTTGCTCTGTCATGATATGCCCGGAAAGATAGCTGGCGGCTTCTGCTTTGTCGGTTGGAATACTATAGATAGCTATACGGTAGCGGTTGGATATAACAGGAGACAGCTTCCCAGATTCTGGGCAGACTTTGTGACAGCTACAGTTATCATGCATGAACTGGGACATACCATGGGTTTATTTTATCGTAAGTTTGAAGGTATAGACAACTATAGTTGTCAGAATCTTTTGCCAGGAACTTGGAAGTTTAGAAACTATAAGAGTTGTATGAATTATTTCTACACTTGGTTCTTGCTTGATTATTCAAATGGAAAAAATGGCAGGAAGGATTTTGATGACTGGAGCAACTTAGATCTTTCTTACTTTAAAGATGAGGATTTTTGCTAAGATGCATATTTGCAGTTTTTGATGATTAGATGATTACCACTTACCTCTATGGGTCTGTATGCTCCATGATGGAAACAGGCATCTGTTTCGACTATTAACGGAGGGACTGTATAACAATCTACAGGGGTAGAATAACCTCTGCCATAAATGTCTCTTACTTTAGATCTATGAGTATGACCGCATATTATAGCCTCTACATTATATTTCTTGCACAGGCTAATCAGTTTATTTTTGTTCTTTGTCAGAGAGCTAATTGGATGATGCATGGCTATTATCTTTATCTTGTCTGGGAAATTCTTCAGGTTTGTCTCTATCCAGTGGATATCGCTATTTGATAATCCGCTAGCCTTCAGCTTGCCTCCCTTTATCACGTCTTTACCGGAGTTTAGACACAAGATAACTATGTTTCTGTATATTATCAGATATCTGTCAAACGAGGATATATATCTGTGATAATTTGAGAGAGAGCTTTGGGGTCTATAATCATGGTTACCGGGTATCGTGTATATTCTTCTGCCACCATCAAAGTATAAATTGTTCTTCTTACCTCTTACGCATTTCAGGAATTCTCGATAATTTTTCGCTCCAAAATATCCTGATCCACCAAATTCTACTAGATCTCCTGTTAATACAACAAATGCTGGTTTATCAGGTAAGCTTTCAAGCTTTTTTATAACTTTTTTCAGATATTTCTCAGCATTTGGAGGATAGCCAAAGATACTCACGTGAGTATCTGTGAGATGGACAAAGTAAAAGTTGCTGTACCCTAGTGAATTTCTATTATTGTAGCTTTTAGATCGAAGATCCACAATGTAACCAGTTGATGCAGGTATCAGAAATACGACTGTAAAGAGGATTGCTAAAACCTTCAATCCTCTCATATATGTCGCATAAGATTTAAGATATTTAACGCTTGCCAAAACTATTTTATATCATCTCTCTATCCAACAAGAGATGAAGGTTATCGATTACATAATGAGAGAACTAGAGAAATATCCTCTCCATTTCTCTCTGATAGATCCCGAAAAGCAATCTCCAGAGGAAGCAGGGGAGATGGCAGAGATAGCGGAGAAGGTTGGAAGCACAGCTATAATGGTTGGAGGCTCTACGATTCCTGAACAAAAGTTGGTTGATGATACCGTAAAAGAGATAAAGTCCTTCTCATCCTTACCTGTTATTCTATTCCCGTGTGGAGCAGGCTTTCTTAGTAGATATGCAGATGCCGTGTTTTTCATGAGTTTGCTAAACTCTAGAAACCCCAAGTACATTGTTAGAGAACAGGCTGAAGGTTCTTTGATAGTCAGGGAGTTTGGTATAGAGCCTATACCAATGGGATATATAGTAGTTGAACCTGGTATGAGGGCTGGAGAGGTAGGAGAAGCTGATTTGATAAAGAGAAATGATTTTCTCACAGCAACAAAATATGCTCTCGCAGCACAATACATGGGAATGAAATTTGTTTATCTCGAGGCAGGATCTGGAGCTAAAGAATCTGTACCAAATGAGATGATTGTTCATGTCAAGAAGAATATAGATATACCTCTCATAGTCGGCGGAGGTATAAGAGATCCAGCGACCGCAAGAGAAAAGGTAATGGCAGGTGCAGATATAATTGTTACTGGAACAGCTCTTGAAGAGATATTCTTTGAAAGGAGATTATCAAGCATCGTGAAGACTATAAAAGGTTGCAAGAGAGTATGAGAGTTGTAGTCGGAATAACTGGAGCATCCGGAGCAATCTACGGTTTGAGGGTTTTAGAGGAATTAAAGAAGAGGAAAGCAGAGATTCACCTGATTATCTCAAAGAATGCAGCTTTCATAATAAAAGGGGAATGCGGAAAGGACTTGGAAGAAGTGAAAAGATTAGCCGATAGGTTTTATGAGAATCATGATTTTTCATCCCCTCTGGCAAGTGGCTCCTTCAAGATCGATGCCATGATTGTTGTACCATGCAGCGTAAAGACTTTGTCAGCTATAGCAAATAGTTATGCAGACACTCTTATATCCAGATCTGCCATCAACTGTTTAAAAGAGGGGCGAAAACTTATTCTGGTTCCAAGGGAAACTCCTCTAGACATAGTTACTATAGAAAACCTGTTCAAAGCAAAGCAAGCAGGCGCAATTATATTGCCAGCAATGCCGGCATTTTATCATCAACCGAGAGATATAGATGATCTAATCGATTTTGTAGTCGGAAAGATACTGGATCAACTTGGTATAGAACACAATCTGTTTAAAAGATGGATGGAGTAAAGCTATCTATTTTCCTCACAGATCTTTATAAAATTCTTGAAAATCTCTACCCCGAACTCAGTATGCTCAACCTCTGGATGAAACTGTAATCCGATTATAGGTTTATTTTTATGTGCCATCGCTTCAACCTCACAACCTTCTGAATGAGCGAGGACATCAAAATCTTTTGGAACTATCGTAACCTCATCATTATGTGATGCCCATGCTGTGCTTCTCTTTGGAATTCCCTCAAATATCTCATGATCCTTATCTATTATAAGCTCTATTCTACCAAACTCTGGTACAACCGCAGGTTCTACTTTTCCTCCAAAGAATCTTGCTATGAATTGATGACCTGCACATATGCCTAGGATGGGAAAATCTGCTTTTTCGAGATACTCTCCACATCTTCCCAATTGCTCACTCAGTCCTATCCTTGGTGCTCCTCCCGATAAAACCAAGCCATCTGCACCTTTCTCAACCAATTCTTCAAATGGAGTAGTGTTTGGGAAAATGTGGGTTTGCACACCTAAGTACTTCAATACCCTCCACTCTCTATGGGTCCATTGTCCACCGTTATCTATAACGAATATCTTAACTTTGCTCATCTCTACTCCCATTCTATGGTTGCGGGAGGTTTATTTGTTATATCATAAACTACTCTTGTAACTTTATCTCCTATCTCATTTGATATCCTAGTAGCTATTTTGTCCAAGACATCATGTGGTATTCTGCTGAAAGATCCCGTCATCGCGTCTACACTATCTATGGCTCTAACAGCTATAGTATACCCATAGGCTCTCTTATCTCCATGAACACCAACTGTTCTGACTGGTAGAAGAACTGCAAAATACTGCCAAGGTAAGGGCATCTTCCCATCTTTGCTAGCTTTTTCTATCTCTTCTTCAACGATGGCACATGCCTCTCTGACTATCTCTATCTTTTCTTTCGTAACTTCTCCGATTACTCTTACAGCAAGACCTGGACCTGGAAAAGGCTGTTTTTCTGATACGGGTATATCAAGAAATCTAGCAACCTTTCTCACCTCATCCTTGTAAAGGTCTCTGAGAGGTTCTACCACCTTGAGTTTTATATCCTTGGGCAAACCTCCGACATTATGATGAGTTTTTATTGTATCTCTCAATTGGTCTCCAGACTCTATCCAGTCAGGGGCTATCGTCCCCTGAATTAGATATTCTATATCTTTTTCTTCAGCAAATTCTTCGAATATCCTTATGAAAAGCTCCCCTATGATCTTTCTCTTCTCCTCAGGATCCTTTATGCCTTTCAGCTTTTCGAAAAATCTTTCGCTTGCATCTATGTAGTTGAGATGAATACCCAATCTCTGGAAGAGATTTCTAACCTGCTCAGACTCATTTTTCCTTAACAAACCTGTGTTAACATGGAGAGCATATAGCTTTTCTCCTATAGCTTTATATGCCAAAACGGCAGCAACTGTAGAGTCTACACCTCCAGAGCAGGCTATCAATGCCTTCCCCTTTATTTCCTCTCTCAACTTCTTTATCGCATCATCGACAAATTCCTTAGGATCGAACATTCTGTTCACCAATGATCTTTCTTTTCATCTCCTCTCTATACTCCCTTAACTTCTCTTTCAATTCTTCATATTTCAAAGATAAGATTTCTATGGCAAGGAGAGCTGCGTTTTCCCCTCTATCTAAGCCAACAGCAGCAACAGGTATACCAGGGGGCATTTGGACTATAGACAATATCGCATCAAGATTAACTTTTCCACTGACAGGGACACCTATTACAGGTTTTGTTGTGTGAGAAGCCATAACACCTGGTAGAGCAGCGGAGAGTCCAGCAACTCCTATGAAAACATCGGCATCGCTATTCTCTACGAGTTCTTTTACTCTTTCTGGAGTTCTATGCGCTGAAGCTATATCTAACCTATAGTCTACTCCAAACTTCTCTAGAGTGTCTATTATCTTTTCACCAACATGCTGATCTGATTTGGATCCCATTATTATGTGAACTTTCATGAGCGAGAAATAAGAATTGAGATATTAATTATTATCGAAAGAAGTTCAAGGAAATATGGACTAAATCTTAAAAACTAACTAACGAAAAGGTTAAGAAGTTATCTGCCGTTCCAAGTCACCATGAAAGTGGCAAAAATTCTCTCGGTAGGTTTCACGATTGGGTTATTGTGTCTTACTGGTTGTATGCAGAAGGAAACTAAATTGACACAAACAAGCGAATATGAAACCTTTCTGGATGACTTTCTGAAGATGTTAACAGATGGTCAATTCGAAGAAGCTGCTAACCTTGTAATAAATTCGTCTGGAGAGCAGTTAAGTGAGAATAAGAAGGATAAGCTAATTTCCATGTGGAATAGTACATTCAGCAGAGAGCTATCTTATGAGATACTGAACTCTACCAAAATAGACGATAATACGCTAGCAGGTACACCTTTTGATGAAGGGAGAATGTTTACAGTAAGACTTATAACCAATGGAAGTGAATCTTCGACAGCATATTTCGTCGTTAGATACAACAATAAATTGTGGATTTGGCTACCACCTATGATGGAAGAACTCTTAGAAATGGCGCCGTGGGAGGAATAACTTAATATCCAGTTATCAACTTAACCATCAGATAATGAAGCTTGTGATATGCGAGAAGCAGATCGCTGCCAAGAGGATAGCAAACATATTGTCTAAAGGTAAATTTAAGAGAAATAGCATAGGGAAAATTCCTTTTTACTCATTCAAAAGAGATAACGAAGAATGGGCTGTTGTCGGATTAAAAGGGCATATAATAACCATAGACTTCCCAAAAGAACTAAACCGATGGCGTTCTGTTCCTCTGGAGAAGTTAGTCTGGTCTCAACCTGTTAAGATAGTGTCAAACAAAGAAATAGAGAAAGTATTGAAGAGCTTCTCGAAACATGATCTAGATATTATAGTTGCAACAGATTTCGACAGAGAAGGAGAACTTATCGGTCTGGAGACGGTCGAATTATTAAAAAAATATGGTAAAAACATAAAGAGTATCAAGAGGGCTAGATTTAGCACATTAACTAAAGATGAGATCGAAAAAGCCTTCTCCAATCTGGTTGACATTGACTACAACCTAGCTAGATCCGCAGAAGCGAGACAGATTATAGATCTAGTATGGGGAGCCACTCTAACGAGATTCATATCTCTATCAGCAAACAGACATGGCAAGGATTTCCTATCTATAGGGAGAGTTCAATCTCCAACCTTAGCTATGATTGTCGAAAGAGAGAGAGAAATAAGAGACTTTGTTCCAAAACCATACTGGCAGATCTTAGCCATTCTCAAAAAAGGTGAGGAGTTTTTTGCTGTGCATTCGAAGGGAAACATTTTTGATGAAGATATAGCCAAGAGAATCTATGAAAGGGTCAAGGGAGAAAAGGTAGCTATAGTTAGAGAGTATAGCGAGAGAAGAAAGAAAGAGTCACCACCACCTCCTTTTGACACTACCTCTTTTCTTGCTGCGGCGTCTAACTTTTTAAAGATATCTGCTCCAAGAGCTATGGAGATAGCTGAAAATCTCTATATGAATGGTTGGATATCTTATCCAAGAACCGATAATACAGTGTATCCAAAATCTATACCCATACCTAAGATACTAAATAATCTATCAAAAGCGTATCCTGATGAGGTTAATTTTGTGAAGTCTAAGATGGGGAGCGTGCCAAGTAGAGGAAAAAAGAGATCCACAGATCATCCACCTATTCATCCTGTTGATGTACCTCCTATAGATAAGCTCAGCAAGGACCAAAAAAGGATATATGATCTAGTAGTTAGAAGGTTTTTGGCAACACTAACTGAAGATTCACTGGTTGAATTCAGGAGAGGTATTTTAGAGATAAATGGTGAGAAGTTTGTAGCAGAGGGGAAAGTGACTATCGAGAAAAATTGGAAAGAAATATATCCCATCAGAGAAGATGAAAGAAAGATACCGAAACTCGAAAATGGAGAAAATGTGAAGATTGTTGCTATTAAATTGGTAAGAAAGGAAACAAAACCACCAAAAAGGTTCACGCAGGGAACACTGATATCTGAAATGGAAAAGCTTGGATTGGGTACAAAATCTACGAGACACGAAATAATAAAAAAGCTTTACAGTAGAAAGTATGTGGTTGGTTCAAATCTTATACCAACCGAAAGTGCTTTTGCAGTTATAGATACAATCAAACCCTATGATATATCAAAGCCAGATATGACTGCTCATCTTGAGAAAGAGATGGATAAGATCGCTGAGGGTTCAAAAGATAGAGATGAGGTTATCAAAGAATCAAGAGAAATGCTTAGCAAGGTTCTTGAGTCTCTCAGAAAAGAAGAAGATAGCATAAAGAAAAGTTTAAAGACAGCTATTAGAACACAGTCTAGAATAGGAAGATGCCCAAAATGTGGCAGGGATCTTGTAATAAGGTATTCCTCTAGCAGGAAAAGGTTCGTAGGTTGCACAGGTTATCCTAACTGTAAAGTTACTTACCCTCTCCCCCAGAAGGGTCGTATAGAGAGAACCAATAAGACTTGCAAGTGTGGTGCACCGATTGTAAAGATTAATGGTAGAGAGATTTGTCTTGATCCGAATTGTGAAAGATAATTCTTATACAAGAAAGTATTTATACAAATTTTATCATAAAATTATAGCGATGGAATTATCTAAATCATCTCTAGCAATACTTATCTCAGTTGTAGTCATAGCCTCCATCATTATCATCCCAACCAATTCCATATTCTCCAAGCATGATGTGGATATCGGTATTGATGACTTGAATGACTTTAAGTTAGGAAAGGATAAAAGTCACTTTAGGATTTTAAAAGGTTTAGAGAAAAAGTATGATGAAATGGTGCTAGATAAGGTAGAAATGGTTCATAGTTTGTCTTCTTTTGATACTGATCTTATTTCACAACTTCCAGGTATAAATCCCGATGTTGTAACTTATAGAGATAAGATACTTATCGTATACGAGCATGTTGGAGAATATAAAAACATAACAATGCAATATTCAAGAGATCATGGAAGAACTTGGTCAGATGCTCTGTTTTCCAGAGGGCCCGAACTCTTTAACTATCCTTTCGAAAGATCAAACCAGACTGATCCTGATATCGCTATAAAGCCAAATGGTTACGCCATATGTGTATTCGAATCTGATGATAACAATTCGAGACTGTACATGCTAGAGTTTCCAGATATAACAGATTCTTCAAGCTGGAAGGTTTCGTGGATAGACCTTTACTATCTAGAAGGAAAGTTGTACTCATATAGAATAAGTAACCTTCATGATCTAGCTATAGACATAGCGGATAACAATAGGATACTCATAGCTGGTGTTGGGGATATAACAAATCTTTCCTCAGGTATCACACTACATCAGGCTCCGGTGATATTCTATAGTAATGATGGTGGCGATAAATTCACTATAATATTCTCAGAGGATACTCCTTACAGAAATTTACAGAAGACCAGCGTATCCTTTGATGTGGGGGCATTTGTTACATATCAAATAGCGAATGAGGGTATCCTCTGTCTATACTTCCCTGATGGAGATTTTGATAAAGATTGGGAAGAATTTGATTTAGAAGATAGAGATCTTACTCGTTACAGGAATCCTTCGGTTTACACATGGGAAAGTAATGTTGTTATTATACTCGAGAGTATAAGTTACAACAATAGCGATATAGCATATTTTTACTCACAAGATCTTGGAAGTAATTGGTCACCAGGAACTATCGATGTTGCTTGTTCATCTGAGAACGAAAAGTATCCTTGCATAATTTATCAGCAGGACAAATTTATGATTTCTTTTGAAAAAGATGGAAATCTGTACATAACAAATTCTACCGATTTTGAGACATGGAGTGATCCTGAAAAAGTAAATGAAATGGATGGATCGATATACCCTTACTTCGGTTTTTCAGAATTTGGAAATGAATATGGTATAGTTTGGAGTGAAATAGAAGAAGATATACCTGTCGTCAAATTTTCTGATATGAGAAAAGAGGCAGATGAAAATGAAGATTACGTGGATCTCAGAATTACAGGTAATATCACTTTCAAAAGTAGTGGAGAAAGAATCGTAAAGAATATGAAAAATGTTCTATCCATAGAAATTGAAAATACAGGCTCGATAGATTCTGATTCGTTTTTAGTTACAGCATATATCAAGTACAAGAATAAGGAAAGGCTTAATCCGATAGCTGTAAAGAATGTAGGTGGTTTGAAGAAAGGAGAAAGGGTAGAGGTAAACTTAACTCTATTCTATCCAAGCTTAAGGGATGTTGTTAAAGCCCTTGTTTCTTTCGTAAATGTGGACTCTATCGTGATAAAAGTTGATTCAGATGATTCCATCGCTGAAAAGGATGAGAGCAACAACAATATTACTATCGATGTTAGCTATGGAACTTTCTTCCCGAAATTAGTTTGGGTCGAAGACATGATACTGAGAATAGTAGAGGGTAGAAATCTAAATTCTGAAAGTGTTGAGGAACTTGTTGTTAATATGCTCTCTGATGAGCTTTCATAACTACATCTATCTCATTTGGCTTAAACACACCGAATTCTGTTATGAAAGCTGTCACATATTTCGAAGGTGTGACATCGAATGCTGGATTTTTAACATTCATCCATTCTGGAACTATTTCTACATCTCTTATCTTTCTAACTTCTTCGCCTTTCCTCTCCTCTATAACTATATCATCTCCACTTTCGATTTTGTTGTCAAAAGTAGAAATAGGCGCAGCAACGTAGAATGGAATATCATTCTCTCTAGCTAAAACGGCCTTTTCGTATGTTCCTATCTTATTTGCAAAATCCCCATTTTTAGCAATTCTATCGGCACCAACGATGACAAGGTCTATTTCTCCTTTCTCCATATAATAGCCTGCTGCATTATCTGGTATAACAACATAATCTATACCTTCTTGCTCTAACTCCCAAGCAGTGATCAAGCCTTGTAATCTCGGTCTTGTTTCATCGACAAAAACAAAAGTATTCTTTCCCTTCTCCTTAGCTATCCTGATGGGTGACAAGGCTGTCCCATAATCTACAGTAGCTAATGCTCCGGCATTACAATGCGTTAGTATTCTAGCATCGTTTGGTATAAGCTTCTCTCCATACTCGCCTATCTTCTTACACTTCTCTATTATCATATCTGTATACTCATTGGCTGCATCCAATGAATCTTTACCATTCTCGATTTGTTTTTTCATATAATCTAAAGCATAAAAAAGATCATGAGCTGTTGGTCTTGTACTACTCAGTTTTCTTATTGCTGTATCCAGTTCTTTTCTATCTACCAAAACCAAACCATACGCGGCAGCACATCCTATAGCTGGAGCACCTCTAACCACCATTTCCTTTATCGCGAAAACGACATCATCTAGGGTTCTCGCCTCATAGAATGAGAGTTCGAAAGGTAATTTCCTTTGATCTATCATTATCAGTTTTCCATCTTCAAACCATAAAGATCTGTAATCTTTTCCGTTAATCTTCATGGATTTTGAAAACGATAACTCCAACATAAACTTTCTTAACAGTTTTTCATTTCTATCTGCAAATGGCTTACTTGATATATGTAAAGGGCATAGTGCAGGGAGTGGGATTTCGACCCTTTGTATACAGATTAGCAAGGGGTTTGGGATTAAAGGGTTACGTTAAAAACCTTGGAGATGCCGGCGTTAAGATAGTCATCGATGGTGAAAAGAAAAGTATAGAAAAGTTTATCAGGGATCTGAAGGAAAAAGCTCCTCCAGTAAGCAATGTATCAGATGTAGATATAAGAGAGATTGATGCTGAATTTGAAAATGATTTCATTATTTTGGAAAGTGATCTTTCAAAGGAAAGTGAATTTTCTCTAATACCTCCAGATATAGGAATATGTGAAGATTGTAAAAGAGAGCTATTAGATCCAAGGAATAGAAGATACCTTCATTTCTTCATAACCTGCACGAACTGCGGACCAAGATTTACCACTATCTACTCTCTACCATATGATAGAGAAAGGACAAGCATGAAAGATTTCGAGATGTGCAAAAGATGCAAAAATGAATACACTGATCCCATGGACAGAAGATTTCATGCACAAACTATTGCTTGCAACAATTGCGGTCCTCGAGTTTTTCTGTCAGATGGAAAAAAAATCCTCCTTGAAGGAATTGAAGCTGTAAATCGTGCCAGCGAATTGCTAGGAGAAGACAAAATAATAGCTGTCAAAGGGTATGGAGGTTTTCATATAGCATGTTCTGCTGAGAATGATGAAATGGTTTTAAAACTAAGAGAACTCCTTGGAAGGAAGCAACAGCCTTTCGCGATAATGGTTAGAGATTTGGAAAGCCTAAGGAAAATTGTTGAATTTGATGAAAGAGCAGAAGAACTGCTGAAATCGTATGTTAGACCAATAGTGATACTGAAAAGGAAGGGAAATGCTGTATCCGAGCATGTCGCTCCTGGATTGCATACTTTAGGCGTAATGCTTCCATACTCAGCGCTTCACTTGCTTCTTTTTAGAAAAAACAGGCTCAAAGCGTTAGTTATGACCAGTGCAAATAAGCCTGGTTACCCTATGATTATAGATGAGAAGGATGCATTTGAAAAACTCAAAGGGATCGTCGATTACTTTTTGTTTCACAATAGAAAAATCGTACAGAGATGTGATGATTCAGTAATAGGATTTGTGGGAGGAAAAGAAACCAAATTTAGAAGATCGAGGGGTTTTGTTCCTTTACCTGTAGAGGTGAAATATACCAAAGATAAAACTATCCTCTCAACGGGTGCAGATACTGATGTAACGTTCTGCATACTTAAAAAGGGAAAAGCCTTTTTATCTCAGCATATAGGAGATACAAGTAAACATGAAACCATGGATTTCTTCAAAGAATCTCTACAGCATTTTATAGATTTATTTGATTTTGATGTAAATGCAATCGCAAGCGACTTACATCCAAAATTTTCAACAACTCTTTTTGCAAAGGAATACAGCGAATCTAGAGGTATTCCACATATAAAGGTTCAGCATCATCATGCCCATATGGCTTCTCTGATGGTTGAACATAACATGGATGAAATGGTATGCATAACAGCTGATGGTTTTGGATATGGAATAGATGGTACAGCTTGGGGAGGAGAGGTTTTATATGGAGATTTTAATGATTTCAAAAGACCAGCTCATCTTGAAACTCAACCAATGGTTGGTGGGGATCTAGCTACACTCTATCCCCTAAGAATGGCAGCCGGAATAGTAAAAAATGAAGAGATTTACGATTTTCTTATGTCAAGGAAAGACAAGTTTCCACATGGAGAAAAAGAGATAGAGATTATTTTTAAACAGTTAAAAAGCAAAAACTATCAGATAACAACAAGTTGTGGAAGAATCTTAGATGCTGCGGCTGCGATTTTAGATATATGTCACAAGAGAACCTATGAGGGAGAACCTGCAAGAAAACTGGAGGCTATCGCTATAGGTGGAAAATATGTTATTGACCTAGAACCTGACATAAAGGGAAAGATTCTAAGAACTTCTCCATTGCTGGAAGAAATCTTCGAACACAGGGACAAATTTCCCATAAAGGACCTCGCCTATTCAGTAGAAGAATATATAGCAAGAGGGTTTGCCGAGTTAGCTATAGAAATTGCTGAAGAGGAGGGAGTAAAATACATAGGTTTCTCAGGAGGATGTGCCTACAATAATCATCTCTTATCAACGATAAAAAGGATCGTAGAAAAGAGAAAGTTCATCTTCCTGCAACATGAAAAGGTCCCACCTGGAGATGGTGGCATATCTCTAGGTCAAGTAGTAATAGCTGCTAGCAGTATCTAGATAAAGTGATAGATTCTATGATTTGGAAAAGAAAATACTTTTTAGAGAGAAAAAGCATCAGAATCCGATATGAAATCAAATGATGATACTAACATTGTGAAAGCATCTCCAGGCTACTACAACGAATATCCTATACCAAGGACTCTAGTAAAATCATTTTTCATAAGATTGTTGGCTTTGGTTACATATTATGTGTCGTTTGTAGCACTAATGGCAATCGTGATTTTCTCTCTAATGTGTTATTTTAATATCAAAACTCCATCAGGCAAAATTACAGATTTGATTATAGTATCTTTTCTGCTTGCTTTGATAATCAGTGTTATACCTTGCCAAGATATCCTCTCACCTTCTCTTCCTGGGAAGGTGTTTATGGCAATTTACAGACGATTTGGTGTTACAGACAAATATCTGGATTTAAATGGCTCACTTACGTTTGCGGTGTTACCAATCGTCAAATGGATCGAGAAAAATGTCAGATGCCCAAACTGTGGAAGAAAAATAAAGGAAGTGAAATATTATTTTTGGACAAAATCCCTATTTAAATTCGATATCTGGTGTGAGAGATGCGGCTATAAGGAATTAAAGACAGGAACCTTTGATACTGTGTTGAAATTTTCTATTCCTGCATACAGACTACCTAGCCTGTCGAAGCCCTCACATTTTGGTATACTCGATGCGATATGCGACGGAAGGATCACAGAAGGTGACATATGGAGAGAAATCTCGGAAGATGAAATCTCTTCTGAGCTAAGAAAGATGGTGGAGGAGGTAAAGAAACAATTCATAGTTACTCAGGTAACTTACAGGTATAAAAATAAAAAATTTGAAGAAATTTTCTATCCTCCTCTCTCAATATACCCCTTTTTCGTATATGGGGATAAATTTGCTATCTGTAAGATAGATGATACCCTGATCAATGAGATACTGGTTTCGAGGAAAGAGATCTTGTTTCTGAACTACAATTACACCGGAGAATACATTTTTCTTGAATATTCTCCTCGTTCAAAGAGGTTTATCGATCTACGTTCGGAAGAGTTAGATGGGACGAAGGTAACAGACACAACAAGAAGGTTATATGTAATGTTGAATAATGACAGAGAGTTGCGTGAAAAGTTGAAAAGTTACATGAAGGATAATCTATTTATAGGAAGCAGGAAAAGAAGGTTGTGTTTCGAGGAGTTGAGAGAATATCTATTAAGATACAGACCAGAATACAGTTTGGCTGAGGCGGATTTCTTCGAAAAAGAAAAGGAGGCGATAGTAGGTGTACATATATCTACAGCCTATTCGCTTGCTCGTGACAGGATAAAACTGCGACCCGAATATTTTGACATAGCAAGAAGAATTCTAGAATATGTGCTTTCAGATCAGCAGAAATCATGAGTCATCTTTTTGCTTAATGTGATATCAATCTGGAATCAAATGACGGCTTTACTTCATAAGCACCAAGGAGGTTAAATGTATAGGCTTTTCTCGGGGGATGTGCCTATAATAATCACATTTTATCAAGAATAAAGAAAATTGTGGAGGAGAGAGGTTTTATATTTTTGCAGCATGAGAAAGTACCCCCGGGAGATGGTGGCATATCTTTGGGACAGGCATTGATAGTCGCTAGTAGACTATGATAAAAGTGTTTAAGCGCCGAGGGGGAGATTTGAACTCCCGAGGGCAGAATTGCCCACAGGCTCTCCAGGCCTGCGCCTTACCGGACTAGGCTACCTCGGCAGGGGCAAAGGAAAATGGAATAGAGGTTTTAACCTTTTTTCCAGAGAGCTGGATATATACCTCTATCCATTATGACTCTCTCTGGTATCACACAAACTCCTTTATCTCTCTGCAACATCTCTTCTGTACTCATGTTTGCTCTGCCTACCATAACAGCTTCTCCTTTTAGAGTTAAGACAGCAACCGTATCTCCCCTCTTTATATCTGAGTCTACTTCCAAAACACCTGGTAGGGTTAGACTTGCACCATGACAGAGAGCATCTACAGCTGAATCCCTAACCACTACCTTTGGTAGATGATCTAACATTCTCTCTATAGGTTTTATGCATCTTCTTATCTCTTCCTCATAGCCATCTTCCCTCCACATCTCGTAAGCATCTTTCAGGTCTTGGAGTATTATACTCTCTTTCTCGTCTATGGTACCTACCTTTGTTCTCCTTAACTCTTGTAGGTGGGCGCCAACTCCTAACTTTTTGCCTATATCTACGCATAACGTTCTTATATAAGTTCCAGCCTCGCAACCAACGCGGAATAAAACCTCTCTGCCCTCGATCTCCAAGATATCGAGATAATATACTCTTCTTTTTCTTCTAACCCTTTTGACGGCAGACTTTACCGGAGGTACTTGATAGATATCTCCCACAAATCTTTTGAATGTTGATCTAAGGAGATTCTCACTAACATCTCTGTGCAATCTCATTATACCAACATACTCTTTACCAGCGGTTAATAATACTTTCAATACCTTTGTTCCTCTATTCACAGCAACAGGTAATACCCCTGTAACTCTTGGATCTAAGGTTCCCCCATGACCTACCCTATTTGCATTAAGTATATCTCTAACCCATGAGACAACTTGGTGAGATGTTGGTCCAGATGGTTTATCGAGGTTTATCATTCCCATATCTAACAATTCTTCAACGCTTCTCTCTTCTGGTCTTTTACCGTAAAGTGGATTTGTCTTTCCAAAGGCTCTAACTAATCTTCTTCTCCTCCTACAAGATGGTAAAATCCTATCCTCCATGCTCCCCCTTCAAGGAACTTAGTATGATGTTAACTATCTCATCAGGACTTTTATCACTCGTATCTATAACCAAATCGTATATTGATTCATCGTCTATATCAATACCATAGTATTCTCTGTACCTCTTAGCCTCACTCTTTTCTCTCTCTACCATCTCTTTTCGTCTCTTCTCTCTATCTCCACCTTCTCTTTTGATTATTCTATCCAATCTTGTTTCTCTATCAGCTTTAAGTAAAATCTTGAATGCAGATATATTATTAAGATGAGCTAACCATCCAGATAATCTACCCTCGAGGATTACATTGCCTTTCCTGAGAATTTCTACCTGATAATTATCCAGTTCCTTGTCTATCTCTGGATGCTTTTCACAATACCTACTAAAATCAGAAAGTGACATACCTCTCTTTTCAGCTTCTTTCCTAAATATCTCGCCAGCATAAATGTGGGGAAGCTTCAATTTCTCACTAAGTAGTTTTGATATAGTCGTAGTACCAGATCCCGGTGGACCACTTACGGTTATGGTTAACATTCAACTTGTAGAAACTTTCCCCATTTTTATCCTTTGCCACTTGCCTGAAACTTTCAGGTATTTTAAAACCTGCCTAATAACTTGTCCAACAACCGTGGAGAATATTATGTAAAACAAAAACCAGTTTGATATTATCACAAAACTCCTACCAGTAAAAGGCACATAGTCAGCCCATGGCGTTGTAAAGTATAGATATGGAGCTCTTTGTAAAAAATACATCAACCATATAAATATGGGTGCTATGAATATCATAACGAATATCATCTGTTTGCTCATACCTGCGCTCGATTGACTTTGTAACTGCAGTATCTTTGGTTGAAGTTTCATAAGCTGTTTTATTCTCTCGCTATCATTGTTCTTTCTAGCTTTCCTGAGTTCCTCTTGGTAGTATTTAGCTACCTCCTGAGCTCTCGCTAAAGACTTCCAGTCCATAAACATGTTTGTAAAGATTGAGCTCAAGGTTATCATGATGATACCTGCTATTGCTATCGTTAGAATAGGATAGCTAGCATTGAAACCAATAATAGGATAAAATATAGAATCTACGCCTAGAGCTATAGCCATTCTTATTCCCGGATTTGCTATTATTATCATTACCATGAATAATATTAAAAATGGCAGCATGAAGCCGGTAGTGCTTGGCTGTTGAGTTTTAGCTTTCATACAAACCCTTCAGAACAGGTTCCGCCTGCTTAACAGCTTCATCTAAGGCGTTATCATGATTGTAAACTATCTTTACAGTGGCTCCAGTTAAAGCTGCGTAGGCCATTGCTATAGCTCTGTTTATCTGTTGATGCTCGGCTATCTCCTCTATGCTATCTGGATCTCTCTTTCTTGTTTTGTCTTTCTCTCTTCTCCTATAGATCTCCTCGGGATCAGCTTCGACTATAACTATAGTCCTTGGTTTTAATCTGGTTATAACCCACTCTGGTAAGCCAGGCATGTATCCCTGGGGAGTCTTTATTGTACAGTGGGTATCAACTATAACATTTCCCATCTTTGCCACTTCCTCGGCTGTCTTTATCTGAAGTTCCCTTTGCTTCTCTAAAGGTAGCTTCCTCATTTCATCTCTATCATTTGCCCATCCTAGTCTCCTGGCTATCTCTATCATTACGGTGCCAAAAGTTACAAATTTGATATCCATTCCTTCTGCAGCTTTTTGCATAACCGTAGTTTTTCCTACACCTGGTATACCCGTAACCACAATCACTCCCATCTTATCACCTATCCTTTACCAAAGAACTGTCTTAATACCGGATGCATATCCATTGCCTGTTCTCTTGCTATATCTTCGTATAATCTTATGAGAATACCAACCATTAGCAAAACTCCAGTACCAGATGTTCTACCTATGGTACCTATTGCATCAGCAAAAGCTGCCAAAGCTCCTACTGTAGCACCACCTATCACAGTAACAGCTGGAATGTATCTTTCTAGGATTTTCCTCAGGATCCTTGGATCTCTCCTGAATCCAGGTATGTGCATATCTGATTGCTGAATCTGTCTAGCAATGGCTGCAGGGCCCATATCTGTGGTTTCTATCCAGAATTTCGCAAACAAGATAGATCCAAAGATGTAAAGAGATAAATAAATGATGAAATGCAGAGCGTGCTGCCAAGGAGCATGGGTGTCACCAGCTATTCTGAATCCTAACATCGGTAAAAGCCAGCCGGTTACGCCATTGAGAGGAGATAAGTACCAAACAGCGCCCATGGTAGGTCTTGAATGTCCAGGAGGATATGTTCCCAGCCACCATTTTCCACCTAGAAGAGGTATATCTGGATGAGTGTAAAATATCAAGGCAAACATGTTTATGTTTGCGAGAAGAGCAGACATTAGAATCACTGGAATGTTGGATGCATATATCAACCTTATAGGATATCTACCTCTTGCCCCTCTTGCTAAACCATGAGCTAAAGGTAGCTCTATCCTGCTAGACTCAGCGTAGACTACAAAGAAGAATATAATGAGAGTACCTAGTAGAGCAACTATAGAATTGGCATGGAATATGAATATATCTCCAAATCCTTTACTAACCAATCCTCCCACAGTATAATGAGATGCTATATAGTATGCTCCAGGTATCAGGCCCGCTGGGGGATTTCTCATGCTCAAAGGCAAGTTTGGATTTACAGGTAACCAGTTCAGAAGACCTGTAACTATAGCTTCTGAAACTCCAGCTGCTATAAAGAGAGAAACCCCGGAACCTATCCCCCACTTTGATATCAACTCATCCATAAGATAGACTATCAAAGCACCCATGAAAAGTTGCAAAACTATAAGAGCTCTAGCTGTAAACTCACCTCCAACCATATCTATGAATCTATCACTAGGGGATAGGTAACCAAAGACTTGGGGTATTGCCTCAACGAATATCATGATAATGATCAGGATTTTTTGAAATCCTTGATATATCATCTTATCTTCGCTCTTTGTCAGGTCTAAATTAATTATCTTTGCACCAACGAATAATTGTAGTATAATGGATGCTGTGACTATAGGTCCAATACCTAAGTGAACCAAACTACCGCTTGCTCCAGCCATCACTGCTCTGAAGCCTGCAAACATATCTACGGTTGTTGGCGATAGACCATATATCGTGATCTGGGTGAGGATGTAGTATATTATGAGGCATAAAATTGTCCAAAATAGTTTTGTCTTAAAAGGAACATAACCCTCGGGTCTAGCTACGGCTGGCCATCTTTCTATAATGGGTTTGAGGACAAAGAGTTTACTTTTTCCTCTTTCCTCTGCCATGCGATCACTCTATAATTACAACCTCTCCTCCTTTTTCTTCAATTTTTCTTATAGCTCTATCAGTAGCCTTTGGAACTATGATTTTGACTTTGGTCTTTATCTCTCCTTTTCCGAGTAACTTATCGAAACCCTCCTCTTTCAAATTTATTTCTTTCCTATCGGGGAACAATCTCTCTATATCTCCAACATTTATAGCTTTTACCTCTTTTTTATCAAACGATCTTTTAAACCCTCTTCTGCCGAAATGATCTCTCATGTATTTCAAAACATGCATATATTTGTGTTTGTGCAGTCCAGCGTTTCCTCTTCCTCCTCTTAATCCAGCTCCCCTTCCTGCCTTTTTTCCTCTCCCATGCGTTCTTGATCCTCTTCGTTTCTTTGTCTTATCGCGAACCATGATTTCACCTTTTTAGAGTAAAAACCGAGAAAGCAGATACAGTTATATATTATTATCTTTTCGATTACGGCTCTACAAATCCAATGGTTTTGCTTATTGTAACAACTCTGTTTGTTTTTTCGGCAGCCTTTTCTGCTTCTTTTCTTGCCTCATCTAGGGTTCCTCTTATGTACATTATATTTTCCCCATCGTCTAGGATATACTCCTCTTCTTTGCTCTTTACGTATCTCATACAGGATTATGAAATCCTACAGAAGTTTTAAAGATTATCTTTTATCAAAAATTTAAATATTGGTAACTATTTTATCACTTCTCACGGGCTCGTAGATCAGCGGTAGATCGCCCCCTTGGCATGGGGGAGGCCTGGGGTTCGAATCCCCACGAGTCCATCTCTATCTTTTCAACTCTCTTAAAGGTATGTAGGCCAACAGTAACGCTATGTAGCCAAATATCAAAAGACCAGGCCAGATTGGAGGTGAAGAGAACATAGAGAGATTTATACCTAGCACAACAAGTGTGGCAACGGCAACTCCCGTTAGTGCCTCTCCTGCTACAAATCCAGCGCTTAGTAAAAGCCCTGTCCTTATCACTTTTTCCTTCGGTTTTATTTCTGTCTGTTTTATAGCTAACTCCCAATCGCTTATCTCTTCTTCTGTACTTCCAAATTTTTTCTCTATGATTTTATCAGTAATAAATCGTATGATACCGCCTATGAATATAGGGACGGAAAGAGTGAATGGGAGATATATTCCTATTGCCACAGGGAGAATAGGTATATCAAGCAATATCAAGACAAATGCGAGAATTGCACCTACGATAACATATGGCCAAATCATACCCCCTCCTATCACTCCTTTTACAATACCAGCCATCAGGAAGGCTTGTGGAGCAGGCAGCTCCTGACTTCCTATCGTAAAAGCCTTATGAAGGACACTTATAACTCCACCAACAACTAAACTTATAGCTATAACACCTAGTGTCATAGATATCTGCAATTTCTTTGGTGTCGCTCCTAACATGTAACCTGATGCCATTGCCTGCAGTAAATCTCCAGATATGGAACCACCGACACATATTACAGCAGATATAAAAACAACAATAGCCATTCCCGCGGTTCCGGTAGCACCTAATCCAAACATCATCAGACTAACTATAAGCAATATGGTAACTGTCACACCGGAGATAGGACAGTTGGAAGAACCAACAAGGCCGGTTAGGTAACCTGCCAATGCACTGGCTATAAATGCAAAAAATATAGTTGCAATTGCCATAATAAGAGAGATTCCAAACATATTTGATAACCACTCATACAAGAGAAAGATAGGAATTACCATTAATCCTATCGAGATAAATACAAGTTTTAAACTGATATCTTGCTCTGTTCTCTTCTTCTCTTTTTCCTTTCCGCTTTTCAGCCCAAGAATTGCCTCCCTGATGCTATCTATTAGATTGTTTCTTATGAGCCATACAGCCCATAAGCCACCAACGAGCATCGCTCCTACTCCAATATACCTTATTTGATTACTCCATATGTAATATACTCCCTCGAGCGGATTAACGATACTTGACGGCCACCCACCAACCAGAACAGCTATTGGAAGAATTATCGCCCATCCAATCAAACCTCCAACTAAGACAAACGAAGCAATCCTAGGTCCTATGATCCATCCCACAGCTAAAAGGGCAGGTGATGTTGCTAAACCACCATACATCCATCCTTCTCTGTCTGCACCATCTATGTTATATCTCCCTATGTGTACAACTCCTTCAAAAAGTCCCCTGAATACTTTAAGAGAGGACTGACCAAATTTGTACAATGCAGATATAAAAGCTCCAATAGCTAGCCACATTCCACTTTTTTCTCCTTTTGAAGATATTTCTTCCCCTCCAACAGTTGTAGTTAAAACGGCAGCTACTGCTATACCTTCGGGAAATGGAAGATCGGTTTTAACTACAAGAGCTCTTCTCAATGGAACCATCCAAAGAACACCCAGCATCCCACCAAATAAGGCAATGAGAGTAGTCTGTACATAATTTATATCAGACCATACACCAAGTATAAGAAGTGCAGGTATAGTAAATATGACACCTGCCGCAACACACTCTCCTGCGGATGCACCCATCGTTGCTACATTAACCTCGAGTATGGTTCCCTTAAATGGTCTCAAGATTGCCAGTGCCATGACTGCACCAGGTATTATAGCAGAAACTGTCATTCCTGCATATAGCCCAAGATAGGCATTTGCAGCACCGAGAAAAACGGCAAGGAATATTCCAATAAGTGTTGCTCTTAATGTTAACTCTGGGATGGTTTTTTCTGCTGGTATAAGAGGTTTAAAATCTTCCCTTGTCATTCTCAACACTTAGATAACATGTTACAACAATATAAAATAAAAATTTTACTATAATTTTAAGCTTGAGAGTGAAAGCATGACAATTTATATATAAGGATTTGATTTACACCTACCGGTCTAGAAGTGATGTAAATGGAAGAGCATTATGTTCGTATCTTAAAAGAGAGATTAGACACAGAGAATTACAACAAGTTGATGGCCATAAGAAATTCCTATCTCCACAAGTTCATTGCAAAGTACATAGATCTATGTAACCCTGACAGTGTATTCGTGTCTGATGGATCTGAAAGGGATCAAAGATACATAAGGGAAGCAGCGATAAAGAATGGAGAGGAAATTCCCTTAGCAATAGAAGGGCATACTGTCCACTTTGATGGATACTATGATCAAGCAAGAGATAGAGAAAATACAAAGATTCTGGTGCCAAAGGGAGTCTATCTTGGTGAAAATATAAGAACAATGGATAGAGAAGAGGGGTTAAGAGAGATACATGAGATAATGAAAGATATAATGAAAGGACATGAATGCTATATCTGTTTTTATACGCTAGGTCCTGAAAATTCTGTATTCACAATACCTTGCCTTCAGATTACTGATTCAAGCTATGTTGCACACAGTGAAAACATCTTATATCGACAGGGGTACAAGGAGTTTATCAGAAGAGGAGAAACAAGTGATTTTTTCAAATTCGTTCATTCGGAAGGAGAATTGGATGAAAGAAAGACATCAAAGAATATAGAAAAGAGAAGAATATACATAGATCTTGAAGGAGACACTGTTTATTCCGCAAACACCCAATATGGAGGGAACACCATAGGGTTGAAAAAACTCGCAATGAGGCTAGCTATAAACCATGCAGCAAAAGAAGGATGGCTGACAGAACACATGCTCATAATGGGTATCCATGGTCCGAACGGTAGGGTTACATACTTCACCGGCGCCTTTCCATCGATGTGTGGAAAAACATCTACAGCGATGCTCGAGGGAGAAACCATCGTAGGAGATGACATTGCCTATATTAGAAGTATAGATGGGATAGCAAAAGCCGTGAATGTTGAAAAAGGTGTCTTTGGCATAATAAAGGGGATAAATAAGAAAGATGATCCCATACAATGGAAAGTTCTTCACTCTCCAAACGAGATAATCTTTTCAAATGTTCTCGTAGACGAGAAAGGGAAGGTTTACTGGTCTGGGATGGGTGAAGATATACCTGATAGGGGCTATAATCACTCTGGAGAATGGTGGAGAGGGAAAAGAGATAAGGAGGGAAAAGAGATTCCTCCATCTCATCCAAACGCAAGATTCACAGTTTCTCTAGAGGCTTTTGAAAATCTTGATCCAAGATGGGATGATCCTAAAGGAGTAGAGATAGGAGCCATAGTATATGGCGGAAGAGATTCAGATACTTGGGTTCCAGTTCAAGAGGCTTTCGATTGGGATCATGGAATCGTAGCAAAAGGTGCCTCTCTAGAATCTGAAAGAACAGCTGCTGTTCTCGGAAAGGAAGGAGTAAGAGAGTTTAATCCTATGTCAAACCTTGATTTTCTATCCATCCCTATCGGAAGGTACATAGAGATAAATCTAGAGTTTGGGAAAAAGTTGAGAAGGAAACCGAAAATATTTGCTGTTAATTACTTCATCAGAGATAAAGAAACAGGAGAGTATCTAACAGATAAGGTGGATAAGAAAGTGTGGTATAAATGGATGGAGCTTAGAGTTCATGATGATATCGAGGCAATATGGTCTCCAACGGGATATATACCAAAGTATGAGGATCTGAAATCTCTTTTTGATAAAGTTCTGTCAAAAGATTATCCAGAATCTCTCTACATAAAGCAATTTACGATAAGGATACCAGAGAATTTATCTAAAATAAAGAGGATAAGAAATATCTATAGCAAGATCAAGAATACCCCAAAAGAGCTGTTTAAGATTCTAGATGAAGAGGAAAAGAGGTTAAAAGAAGTAAGGGAGAAACTTGGAGATTATGTATCCCCAAGGGATCTAGAAAAGTTAGTACAGAAGCCCTAAAGATGAGAGTTCTGCTGCTAACTTTTCTACAGCCCTTGATACATCCTCTATCTTCCTTGCTCCGGTGCAGACTATCTTTCCAGATCCAAATAGGAGCATAGCAACTCTTGGTTCTTTTAATCTGTAAACTAATCCTGGGAATTGTTCTGGTTCATACTCTACATTTTCCAAACCTAATCCCATAGCTACGTCATTCAGATTCAGCTCTGTTTCTAGATCAGAGATTGCCACAATATTCTGTATCACAATCTCTGGATTCTCATAAACCTCTATGCCTAATTCCTTAAGCTTATTCTTTATTATCTCTACGGTTCTCTTCACATCCTCTATGGTTTTTGCACCGGTACAGTTTGCTTTACCGCTTCTGAATAAAAGAGTTGCTGTCTTTGGTTCTTTTAATCTATAGACTAATCCTGGGAATTGTTCTGGTTCATACTCTGCTCCTTCTAACTCTTGCGCTATCAGATCAAGATCTAGCCTGTCGGCAAACGCAGTGGAAGCTACAATATTCTCTACCTCTACTTTTGGCATATCTATCCAACCTCCCTTGCTCTTTCAACAACCTCCTCCAAAAATTTTTCTAAAATACCCCTATCATTTGATCCTGTACAGACTATCTTTCCATTATCAAAAACTAAAGCTATCAACCCGTCTTTACCTCTATAGATAGCTCCAGGGAACTCATCAGGATTGTAATCTACATTGTCAAGACCGAATGCTAGTCTTTTGATGTCTATCCACTTTCTAGTATCTTTAGATATTATCAGATTTTTAACCTCGATTTTTGTCCTTTTTCTTGCTTTGATTCCTTTTTCTCTTAGCATGTCAACGATTTTTGCCAGTACTTCTTTAGCCTCGTCCATAGTTTTTGTACCTGTGCAGATAAACTTACCTTCCTTTGTGAGTATTGTTGAGACTCCTGGAAAATTGATTATCACTCCTGGAAAATTATCAGGGTTATACTTGGCATCAACCAATTTTTCAGCTATCATATCTAAGTTAAACTCATTAGCAATCTTTGCTTCAACAATAATGTTCTCTGTAATTACATCCTCCATAGAATAGCCCTCATGGAGTATATAAATACCTTTTATAAAGGTTTTTCCTTACCAAACCTTATCGATGTCAAGATCGATATCTTTTTTCAATTTCTTTTTTCTCCTATTCCTCTCTCTTTCAACCTCATCCAAGAAGCCTCTGAACTCTTCTATTTTATCCTGTATTCTCTTTTCGCAGCTCGCAACAGCAAGCTCACTTTTCGTTTTCTCTATCAGGGATCTAGCTATGTCTTGCTTTCTTTTTAGGGCTGGAGGATAATCAAAATTCATAATAGAAGCATATATCTTTTCCATCATATCCAGATATCTATTTGCCTTGCCAACATCTCCATCTTTCATGGCATCTAAAGAAAATCTTCTTAGCTCTCCTATCGTATCGCATAGTCCTAATAGAAAAGTGACATAAGATATTTTCATATCATCGGGATCTGGAAGGGGCTTATTCCTCTCTAGATTGTACACGCACTTTGCCTCAACATATTCTTGGGCTGCATTTTCTACATATCCGGCATTCTGAAGCTCAGAATGATTCTCTATGAGCTTGTATAGGCTTCTAAGTTTCCTATTGGCTGAATTCAGAGATTTTCTTGCCGATTCGAAATCTCTGTTATGAATAGACTGGATACATTTTCTACATGATAGGATTATATCTCTGGAAAGAGAAAGGGATTTTTCTCTGATTGAATCTAGCTCATGCATACGGTTTCCTATTTTATTTAGAATTTCGTCCATTCCTTTCATTCTCTGTTTACCCAATAATCTGGTTCCTCTCCCCTCAGTACCTTCATCACCTGCTCAGCGCATATCGTTCCTGCTCTGATTTGGGCTTCCTTAGTATTTGCTCCAATATGCGGAGTTAGCACAACGTTATCGAGTTCCAATAATTTGCTTCCCTTTGGAGGTTCTTCCTCAAATACATCTATCGCTGCACCAGCTATCTTTCCTTCCTTGAGAAATTCATAAAGTGCATCCTCATCAACAACTCCTCCTCTCGCGCAGTTTATTAGATAAGCTGTTGGTTTCATTAGAGATAGCTTTTCTTTATCTATGAGATGATATGTCTCCTCTGTTTTTGGTATGTGAAGAGATACAAAATCTGATTCTCTCAAAACCTCTTCTAAGGTTGCACGCCTGGCGCCCATCTTCTCAGCTTTTTCATCTGTACAGTGAGGAGAGTATACAAGTACATTCATGCCTAGGCCTTTTGCTATCTTTGCAACATGCTGGGCTATTCTTCCGGAGCCTATTAAACCGAGGGTTTTACCATGCAGTTCTATTCCTTTCAGTTGTTTCTTTAGCCATTCTCCTCTTTTCATGGAGCTATCTGCTTTTGGTATGAATCTTGCAAGAGCTAACATGTGAGCAATGGCAAGCTCGGCTACGCTAATGGTAGAGCCTGTAGGTGCATTTACAACCTTAATTCCAAGCTCTGTTGCTTTCTTCACATCTATGTTGTCTACTCCAATTCCTGCTCTCCCTATGACTTTTAGCTTTCCAGATGCCCCTTTTTCTATTATATCTGCTGTGACTTTTGTTCTGCTTCTTACTATCAGAGCATCATAGTCTGCTATCTCATTTAATAGACCATCGTGATCTAGCTCTTCATACTTAACTTCAAAACCGTTATTTTTCAGCATCTCTATGGCTTCATCTGCGAGCTTGTCCGTAACTAACACCTTCATCATAAATCACCCCATTTCCGTATTTAAAAGGAGGTAGAAAATGATTGTGATTGTTCGGTTAATTCTAGGAAGAGCAACGTCATGGTTATATTGTATATAGGTCCCATTATAAGT
>JAPDJO010000053.1 GCA_029259115.1 Thermoplasmatota archaeon
TCCATTGAAGATTTTGCTTAGAGAACATTCCGCAATTTTGGGGCTTGCAGGGAAGTTCAGAGACAGTGTTAAGAAATTGAAAGAGGAAGGATTTTCACCAGATGATAACACTACACTCAAGGAAATGGCCAAATTCATGGATGACTCAAAATCCCATTATCTGAGAGAAGAAAATGTCCTCTTTCCTCATATAGAAAAACATGGCGTAACCCAGCCACCAGCGATTATGTGGTCTGAACATGACAATATAAGAGGCATAGAGAAAGAAATACTGTCTACTCTCAAACAGCCGCTTTCCAATGAAAGCATGAAAAAACTCGACGAGCTTTCTATATTTTTACTTGAAACTTTATCAAACCATTTCTATAAGGAAAACAATATTCTGTTTCCCGCCGCCCTGAGGGTGATAGAAGATAATGAATGGATAGAAATAAGGAGGGAATTCGATGAACTCGGTTACGTTAAGTTTATACAGGGCGCGCCTAATCTCCCAGAGAATTTGTTGAAAAGAAAAGAGGGGGATAAGAGAATGGAAGATACGATTGATTTGGATACTGGTGAATTAGATCAGAAGGAAATCAAGGCGATAATGAACACTCTACCGATAGATATAACCTTTGTAGACAAAGATGATAAGGTCAGATATTTTAACAAATCAAAAGAGAGAATATTTCCCAGAACAAAGGCGGTTATAGGTAGAAAAGTCCAGATGTGTCATCCCCAGAAAAGTATACATATTGTAAATAGAATTTTGGAGGATTTCAAAACAGGAAGAAGAGATGTTGCGGAATTCTGGATTAATCTAGATGGAAGATTGATATACATAAGATACTTTGCAGTCAGGGATGAGAGTGGAGAGTATTTAGGAACACTTGAAGTTACACAGGATATAACAGATATAAAGAAAATTGAGGGAGAAAAGAGGTTGCTGGATGAATAGGTATTGATATGATTTTTCCATCAAGATGGACAAATCTATAACTACTCCTCATAATTAGAAGAGCTGTGAAAACTGGGATAAGATGAGATCATGAGAGAATGTGTGCTGAAACTAGAAAAGATAATACCTTGTTCCATAGTTAGAAGGATAAATCGTTTCGTCGTAGAGGTTGAGGTAGGAGGGAAAATTCTTTCTGCATCAACAAATAATACGGGCAAACTGGAAGGGCTCATGGCGTATAAAAGGAGGGCGTATTGCCTGAGAAGGGTATCATCAAAGACGATGTACCGGCTCATAGCTGTTGAAGATGAAGGAGGATCAGCTATTATAGATACACATCTACAGATGAAAGCATTTGAGAATGCCTTCAATAAATCCCTCATTTCTTGGCTAAATGATTACGAGCTGTTAAAGAGAAACCCAAAGGTGGGAAAGTCGACGCTAGATTATCTCTTTCTAGACAAACATAACAAAAATCTCTATGTTGAAATTAAAAGTGCGGTTTTGAGGAGAGGAGACGCTGCATCTTATCCTGATTGCCCATCCGAGAGAGGAAGAAGACATGTGAAAGAGTTGATTAAATTGGTTAAAAATGGAGAGAGATCGGCGATTGTATTTATAGCTGGTTTACCAAAAGTTTCTCATTTTACGCCTGCTAGCGATATCGATCCAGAGATCAGCAGATTGCTCAAGATAGCTCATCTAAGTGGGGTTGAAATTAAAGCGATATCAATGTATTTTGATCCAGAAAAGGAATCTATAGTCCTAACGAATCCAGATCTTCCGGTCGTTCTATAGACCCTTTATTTTTTCCAACAATATGGCGGGACATAAACGCTTAATCCCATCGATCTTTCCAATCTTCTTTGCCAGTATTTCTGATAATTCCTTTCCATCTTTGGCCCATATTTCTGCCATAATCATATGATCGCCCGTTGATAAACACACTGTTCTAACTTCTTTTATCTTGGCTATCTCATTTGCTATATCCAAAAGCTTTGTAGGATCCACATCCAATCCAAGTATGGTTACGTTATTGTACCCCAGTTTTTTAGGATCAACAACAGCAACATATTTTCTTATCACTCCTTTCCTCTCAAGGGCTTCCACTCTTTTCCTTACCGCACCCTCGCTGAGCCCAACCTCTTTGGCAATTTGGGTAAAAGGCGTTCTGGCGTTCTTTTCCAAGATTTCTATTATCTTCCTATCCTTCTCATCCATATTTCCAATATCCGAAATTCTTTCTATTTATTAAAAAATTTTTACCAAATTTTAAGTTTTTCGTTGGTTTTGATCAAAGATTTATAAATTTACCATTCTTGTAAATCAGTTCTCCATCCGCATATACCTCTCCATCCTTTCTCATATCCAGAACCATATCCCAATGCAGACCAGATTTGTTCTTGCTTCCAGTCTCAGGATATCCACTTCCTACAGCGATATGTATCGTTCCTCCTATCTTCTCATCGAATAGAGTATTGTTCGTGTATTTTTTGATCGCATAGTTTGTTCCAAATGAAAACTCGCCTATTCTTGATGCACCTTTATCCATTGATAACATGGATTTGAGGAACTTCTCTCCTTTAGATGCCTTCGCTTTAACTACCCTCCCCCTTTTGAACTCCAGATATATATCTCTCACCTCTCTACCTCCATGGAACGATGGAAAGCTATAAGTTATATATCCGTTCGCTGAATTCTCTATCGGACCAGTAAAAACTTCTCCATCTGGAAAATTCTCTTTTCCATGGCAGTTTATCCACTTTCTTCCTTCCACAGATAGTGTCAAATCTGTATCCTTTGCTACTATCCTGAGTTTCTTTTTACCAGATAAAAGCCTGACTATCTTATCCTGCCATTCCTTGATACCCTTCCATATCTTCATCGGATCTCTTTTATCAACATATCCTGCCTTGAAAACAAATTCCTCATACTCCTCTAGAGACATATCCGCATCTTGGGCGGCGGCAGGCGTAGGGTATTGAGTTAGACACCATCTCAATTCCTTCTTGGCAGCTCTGTTTAGAAATATCCTGTGGATCTTCTCGGTCGCTGCACTTCTTATTGCCTGCTTTTTTGGATCAATATTGCTGAGGTATTTTGTGTTCTTTGGACCCAACACCGTTAACCTTGCATCAATCTTCTTGATTTCAAATTCTGCTAATGGAGAAACGAATTTCAGTTGCTCCTCGCTCGCAAATTTGTAATAAATCTCATTGAAATCCTCGTCATATATCCTCACATAAGGGTAAGCACCTAACTTTAAGGCGTGTTTGTATACCTCTTTCAATAGAGGGATAGTGAGTTCACTCCCGCTTATCAGGAAAAGATCTCCTTTTTTTATCTCTAGAGAGTACTCGACAAGTACTTTAGCTAATCTTTCAAGTCTTATATCTTTCATGGGGGAAAGGGAAGGGATATTGACGCTATAAAGGTAACGCTACACATTCTCCCATTCTTTAAGGACGGACTTCCACTCAAAATATCCTATCTCAGGTATAGACTCCAGCTTTCTTATTATCCTTTCATATCCCTTCAGCAAGGTTCTGGTTCTAACTTTTGCTATGATATCACATTTTCCTGCAACCGCTGCTACTGATTCAACCCCTCTTATCTTCCATATTTTTTCGATGAGATCTGATATGCTCACGCCTGGTTTAGCTCTTATAAAGATGTATGCTGTGATCTGAGAGAGGGCAAACGATACTATTCCAAGAACAACTAGAATTATACCTATTATCTTTATGAGCCAGAGGACAGAGGATTGAGGTATGGGTATTGGAATGAAATGAGATATTACAAACGTTACAGGTATAGAGAATATTACTATCGAAGCTCTTACCGCTTCCGTGACACTAGCCTTACCCATACCTAGAGCTCTTATATAGAGGACGTAAGAGAAGAAGGTTATTCCCATAGATATCGCAACAAGCCAGAAAAAGTCTATAGACCCTTCCAAGCTTTTGGAGAAGTATGATGTTCCACTGATCCAGTCCTGTACAAGAATGAATATAGTTATAAATACGAGGGTAAAGAATACGTTCCATAACCTTATGTTTATAGAATCATTCGTTTTACCATCCAACTTAAGTAGCTTAAGTTTCCTCTGATTTATAGAAAACAATACCCATCCCGGATTCACAACCAGAAACATCACAGCTAAAGGAACGATTTCTATCTCTCCAGATATGGATATAGAGCCAAGGATGGCTCCGAGGGTGACAATTACTGAGGATTGAATCTCTATCAACGTCGGCGCATTCTTTTCAGCAATCATCTCCACCATAAGTAGATATAGAATTACAACTCTAAAGAATGGGATAACCGCAGACGGATCTGTCATGAGAGATAAAGCATAGAAGTATCCCACCGTTGTTATCGCATTGCCTGCACCTGCAAGCAGATGGTACTTTAGCTCTTCTTTCTTAATCATTTTAAGCCCATTGAAGGTCGGATCTATGAAACTACCTAATCTTCTTCCTTTAACCTTAACCGAGAGAATCAAACTTATTATGAGTGAGATTACAAGACCCACAAAAAAAGCAGAAAATCCATATACCCAAGATACTTCATCTGGGGAGTAGAATTTGGACATCTCGGATGTGATTATCGCATCAAATCCTACTGTTATGGATGCAATTATAGAAGAGGAGATAGCTACAGCATAGAATAGGTATTTCCTTCTCACTCTTATCGATATCATATCGATATCTCTTTCTCAATAACATAAGTTGTTGTCTGCTTGACCCCCTCTATCAATTGTAACTTATCTGTTAACTTCATGAGCTTTTCAAGATCATCGACTTTAACTTTTATTATCAAGTCAACATCTCCGGCAACGACAGATATATTTTCTACATTCTCTATCTTCTTTGCCTCCTTTAAAATATTCTCAAGCTTCCCGACCCTTGCTCTCACTAGAATGTATGCCTTTATCATGGTTATCACCGAATTTTCGGGGGAGGAATGTAAAGTTATTTATAAAGCTAACGGTACAATCTCTACCTCTCTGAACAGATCGAGAAATCTTTTAGCTATAAGCTCTGCTTTATTTTCTTCAACATACCTCTTGGCATTCTTCTTAATCTCCTTTCTTAAATCTTCATCCTCTATAACTTCCACTATCTTTTCCCTGAGATCATCAACACCTCTGTATAGGATAACAGGTTTTTCCTCTGGTAACATCTCAAAGTGTCTCGTGTCTGGGGCGATAGTTGGGATAAGAGAACCTATACACTGGCATAGCGTAGAGGATACGACAACCTTGTTGGTATGCCCTTTGGGTAGTAAATGAATATCAGATGAGTGCAGATACCTATATACCTCGTCTGTACTTGCGATTCTCTCCTGCTTCTGCTCTATCCAATCTTCTTTGAATTTCAAAAGACCATCTGATCTGATTATTTTGTACACAAAATCATGCCTATTTTTCAATCCTTTTAAGGCTTCAACAAAATCCTTGTACTCCTTTTCCGGCTGCCTGCCAAAGCTGAAAAACACGATACCATCTTCTCCAAATGTTCTATCCCCTTCCTTTACAGGATGACACGGATATGGAACAACCCTTATATTTCCTCCATAACCATCCAACATTTCCTTATACCTCTCATCAAATACGGCAACAAAATCAAAAATACTCAAAGATGAGTACATCATCTCTTCTTTCGACCCTTCATGCACGACAATCCCTACTTTTACGCCATCCTTTTTCACTTCCTTGACCAACTTTTCAACATCTTTATATGGTATACTTGTGTACGACTCAACGAGCAGAACATCAAAATTTTCTCCCCGTATCTTATCAAAATCTATGTATCCTCCACTCATCGTATCTGGGTTCAACTCGTTGTAACATCTAATGACAAAATCCTCATCCTCTCTGATTATCCTATGATGCCACCATTTGTCTGCGCTCTTTATGTATGGGGCAAATATCAGGACATCGTTTCCTTTTTTCATGAACTCTTCTGTAATCATCTCCGCATGCATCGATACGCCGCAGGTAGCGTTCCATCTAGTGATTATGCCTATCTTCATTTTACCACCCCCGGAAGTAGATTCTGTAATAACTTATATAATAACGTGAGAGGAAAATTTTTTAATTTTACGCGAGATTGTTAACCTAGATGTTTAATTGCATGGAAGGGGATGGGAGATTTCATAGAGAGAATAGGACAGTTGATATAGTGAGAAGGTTGGGGGTTATCACCCCTAAAAACATCAAATTAAAGAGACATCCGATGGATAAACCTGTATCTGTATTCAATCCTTCTTTCATATTCAGAGAGGATAATATCGTTATATATGCTAGAACTATACTTGGATATTTCACCTATGCAAGTGTCATTTCTGAGGTATCTGTACCTATCGAGAACATCAAAGATATATCAAAAAGAGAATATTTAGCTGAGATAAAGATTTTCCCAGATAATAGATACGATGTATGGGGAGTTGAAGATCCAAGAATCTGTGAGATAGATGGAAAGATATTTATAACATACTGTGGAAGAACAGTCAACTATTTCAACCAATCGGTGTGGGTGGAGAGGACATTACCTGTTACAGCGATTCACAATTCTGGATGGAAGAAGATATGTGTGTATAGACTACCAAAAGAATTGAGAGGATTCGTCATAAGCGATAAGGATGCTTTTCTTGTAAAAACAAAAAAGAGATATAAATTATTCCATAGACTACATATGAAAGATAATAACTTCTACCTTGTTATTAGTGATATAGACGATGACATCGAGCACAATAATCTTAGAGAAATAGAAGTAAAGAATACATCTTTAGCTTTAAAACCAGCAGACTTTGAGGAGAAAATAGGATGGAGTACACCTCCCGTAAAGGTAGGTAAGTATCTGATATTGCTTCTCCATGGTGTAGACAAGGACATGAAAAGATACAGAATCTTTGCTATAGCCATGGATGAAAAACTAAGAATAAAAGCTGTAACTCCATATTATATAATGGAGCCAAAGGAGATCTATGAGATATACGGTGATAGACCATATGCGATATTTCCATGCGGCGCACAGAAAATAGATGATAAGATATTGATATCTTACGGAGCCGCAGATTCTGTTTTAGCTTTTGGAGAGATAGAGATAGATGAGCTTCTTTCTATGCTAAATCTTTAGATGCTCACTTTTTCAATCTCCTGTCGCCGAATGATAAGTATTAATACCATTAACATATAGGGGTTTTGCAAATGACCCAGATATCGGAAGCGAAGAAGGGAATAATAACTGAACAGATTAAAGAAGTCGCTAAATCAGAGAAGATAGATGTAGAGATCATCAGGAAAAGGGTTGCTGAGGGAAAGATAGTTATCCCTTTCAATCCCATACATTCTCCGAAAGCTCTTGGCATAGGAAAAGGACTGAGAGTTAAGGTTAATGCAAACATTGGAACTTCTAGGGAGCATTGCAATCTTGATGAAGAAGTGGAGAAGGCTAGGACAGCTTTAAAATATGGAGCACATGCGGTAATGGATCTTTCCACGGGAGGAGATCTGGATAAGATAAGAGAAACTCTACTCAAGGTAGTTGATGTACCATTTGGAACTGTACCCATCTATCAGGCTGCTGTCGAGGCGATAGACAAGTATGGAAGCATAGTTGATATGAGCGAAGATGATATGTTCAACGCTTTTGAACATCAAGCAAAACAAGGCGTAGACTTTGCGGTAGCCCATGTAGGCGTTACCAGAGAAAGCGTCGAGAGATTGAAGAGGCAAAAGAGAATGATACCGATGGTATCCAGAGGCGGAGCCTTCCATATGGCATGGATCCTTCATAACCAGTCTGAAAATCCTCTCTACAAGAACTTTGATTATCTACTAGAGATAGCAAAGGAATATGATCTGACCTTGAGTCTTGGAGATGGTATGCGTTCTGGAGCGATCTATGATTCAAACGACAGGGCAAAGTTTCAGGAACTTTTGATAATAGGAGAGTTAGTTGAGAGATGTAGAGAAAAAGGAGTGCAATGCATGGTTGAGGGACCAGGCCATATGCCCCTGAATCACATAGAATCAAATATCAAGGTCATGAAAACCGTAACAAGAGAGGCACCATATTTTGTTTTAGGTCCTCTTGTTACTGATATAGCTCCAGGATATGATCACCTTGTTGCTGGTATAGGGGGAGCAATAGCAGGCTACTACGGTGCAGATTTCTTATGCTATGTAACTCCAGCTGAGCATCTCTCCCTACCAAGTGTTGAAGATGTTAAAGAGGGGGTAATTGCTGCAAGGATAGCCGCTCATGCTGCAGACATTGCTAGAGGGATAGATGTGGATATTGATAATGAATTTAGCAAAGCTAGGGACAATTTAAACTGGAAAAAGATGTTCGATCTCGCTATTGATCCAGAAAAGGCAAAGACTTATAGAGAAAAAAACCCTCCAATGGAAGATCCGTCAACATGTACGATGTGTGGCAAACTCTGTGCCATAAAAATAGTGAATAAATATCTTAGAGAAAAGGAATAGTATTTATACTGGTTTTTGTATTAGGGCAACCAGCACCAGGGAGGCGTTTATAAAGGTGATGGATATGGCTGAAGAGAAGAAAGACATAGCTGTTTTACTTGAAGAGAAGAGAATCTTCCATCCACCAGAGGAGATAGTGAAGAACAGCAATGTGAAGAAATGGATGGATGAGCATGGAATAAAGAGTTATGAGGAACTACTAGAGAAAGCCAAGGATATTGAATGGTTCTGGGGAGAGATGGCTAAGGAAGTGGTAAACTGGTATGAGCCGCCAAAGAAGGTTTTAGAGTGGAATCCGCCCTATTCTGAGTGGTTTGTTGGTGCCAAGTATAACATTGTTCACGATGCCCTAGATAAACATATAGGAACTCCAAGAGAGAACAAGATTGCTTATTACTTCGAGGGAGAACCTGGAGATACTAGAAAGTTGACATATAAAGATCTTTACAGAGAGGTAAACAAGCTTGCGAATGCACTGAAACAGCTTGGAGTAAAGAAAGGAGACAGAGTCGGAATTTATCTCCCTATGATTCCTGAGTTACCAATAGCAATGCTTGCTTGTGCGAAGATAGGAGCAATACACTCTGTGGTTTTCTCAGGATTTAGTGCCCTAGCCTTTAGGGATAGGATAAATGACTGTAAGGCTAAGGTTGTTATTACATGCGATAGTTTCTATAGAAGAGGAAAAACCGTACCTCTTAAAAAGCAAACAGATGAAGCTCTTGAGGATGCTCCAAGCGTTGAACATTGCATAGTCTTCAAGAGAACGGGAGAAGAGATTCCATGGAAGGAAGGTAGAGATCTTTGGTGGCATGAGATAATCAAGGACCAGCCTGAGGAATGTGAAACAGAAAAGATGGATGCAAACGATCCTTTGTTTATTCTCTACACATCCGGAACAACTGGTAAGCCAAAAGGAATAGTGCATAGGCATGGAGGCTATGCAGTGGGAGTAGCTACAACCTTGAAATGGGTATTTGATATAAAAGATGATGATATCTGGTGGTGTGCGGCAGACATAGGATGGATTACAGGGCATAGCTATATAGTGTATGGTCCTCTTATACTCGGTGCTACTTCAGTTATATATGAGGGTGCTCCAAACTATCCGAATCCAGACAGATGGTGGGAGATAATAGAGAAGTACAAGGTAACTATACTCTACACATCTCCAACTAGTATAAGGTTATTCATGAGGTATGGTGAAGAGTGGGTCAAGAAGCACGATCTTAGCTCACTGAGATTGCTTGGATCAGTTGGTGAACCAATAAATCCAGAGGCATGGATCTGGTACTACAAGAACATAGGTAACGAGAGATGTCCAATAATGGATACCTGGTGGCAGACCGAGACTGGGCATTTCATGATAACACCTTTACCCATCACTCCATTAAAACCAGGATCAGCAACCAAACCATTCCCTGGAATACAGGCAGAGGTATTCAACGAGGAGGGTGAGCCAATAACTAATGCTGGAGGAAACCTTGTTATTCTCAAACCATGGCCAGGCATGTTAAAAGGATTCTATGGAGATCCAGAAAGGTACAAGAAAACCTACTGGAGCAAATATCCAAACGTTTACTTAGCTGGAGATGTTGCAAGGAAGGACGAAGACGGTTACTTCTGGATACAGGGAAGAGCAGACGATGTTCTCAATGTATCTGGTCATAGAATCGGAAATGCTGAGGTAGAGTCTGCACTAGTGAGTCATGAGAAGGTTGCTGAGGCTGCAGTGATAGGCAAACCACACGAACTCAAAGGAGAATGCATCGTAGCTTATGTTGTTTTGAAAGAGGGCGTAGAGCCTAGCGAGGAGTTAAAGAGTGAACTCAGAGAGCATGTTGCAAAGGAAATGGGTAAGATAGCGAGACCAGATGAGATATGGTTTGTCAGTGATCTACCAAAAACTAGGAGCGGAAAGATAATGAGAAGAGTAATAAGGGCAAAAGCTCTAGGTCAAGATGTTGGAGACATTTCAACTCTGGCAAACCCAGAGGCTGTAGAAGAGATAAGCAAAGCTATCTAACCTCTCCTAACTTTTTTATATTTCCTTTTCCATCTGTTGAGGATAGCTATGAATAGAAGGCTTACGACTTTGATAGTTATTCTCATAACACTAACATCCTTCCTGCCCGGATGCACAAAATATAAATATACTCCACCGAAGGCAGATGAAACAGGCTGGAGCGAGGAAGGAGTTGAAGAATTATCAAGAGCAATTAATAGATTTGCCATCAATCTGTATCTGAATATATCTGATGGGAGGAATATCTTCTTTTCACCATACAGTATATTCTCGGCTTTTGCTCTGCTCTATGAGGGAGCTCGCGGAGATACAGCTAGAGAACTGGAGAAAGTTTTCTTTTTTCCAAATGATCCAACTGTAAGAAGACCAAACTTTGCCAGAATCTACAACTTGATAAACAATAACAGCAGATATTTCGATCTTCATACTGCAAACGCTTTGTGGATACAGAAGAATTATCCTATATTACAAGACTATCTGCAAGTGATCGAGACATATTATGGTGGAGAAGCTTTCAATGTGGATTTTTCTGGAGCTACTGAACAAACCAGAAAGCTAATCAATGAATGGATAGAACATCAGACTAACTATACCATCAAAAACTTCTTCCCTCCTAACTCGATAGATCCATTAACAAGATTGGTTTTAACTAATGCTATCTACTTCAAAGGAATATGGTTAAAACAGTTTGATGAAAATGAGACAACGGAAGATATTTTCTGGATCGATAACGATACAACCGTAAAAATTCAGATGATGAAGGTCTATGACTTCTTCAATTATACAGAGACAGATGATCTTCAGATTATCGAACTACCATACAAAGGTAAAAGAATATGTATGCTTGTTCTCCTTCCAAAGAGAAATATAGAGCAAATAGAAGATAATCTCACAATTAATAGTCTGAACAGCTGGGTGGAAAATCTAACAGAACAGAGAATCGAGGTTTACTTACCAAAGATCAACTTAAGTACGGAATATTCTTTGAAAGAGATCTTAGAAAGTATGGGTCTTTACTCGATATTTTGTCCTGGAGAGGCTGACTTCTCTGGAATAGACGGTACAAAGAACCTCTTTGTTGATGAGGCAATCCATAAGGCTTTTATTAAGATAGATGAAAAAGGAACAGAGGCATCTGCTGCTACTGGAATAATAATGCCTATATCTCTTCCTACAATTTTCCGAGCAAATCATCCATTTATATTCTTGATCCTTGACAAAGAAACAGATATCATACTATTCATGGGAAAAATTGTAAATCCAGCGGAATAGCTCATCTTTATATAGAATATCTTCTTATCCAAATTAGAGATGATACCTGGAGAGCTAATAGTTAACGCACTTCTATTCATCATAAGCATAGTATTTCTATACAAAGGTTCAGATATACTTGTAGAGGGAACTTCAAAAACCGCTCTCAGATTAGGTGTATCCTCTCTAATAATCTCACTAACTATAGTAGCTTACGGAACCTCTGCGCCAGAGTTTGCAGCATCTTCTCTTGCATCTTACCAATCTCACTCCTCTCTCTCACTAGGAAATATAATCGGATCATGTCTTGCAAACCTTCTTCTGGTGTTAGGTATAAGCTCATTTATAAGACCTATATCTGTGAATCTTGGAATAATTAGAAGAGAGCTACCAATTCTAACGTTAGCTACGGTTCTACTTCTTCTATTTTCATTAACTAGAAATTTAGACAAATCAGCTGGAGTGATTTTTCTGATAGCATTTGTCCTTTATATCGTATTTTTTATCCAAGCAGCGAGAAAGGAAAGAATAGAGGTTAGATCCATAAAAATGAACGATGGAAAACTATTAAAATATATATTTTTCATAATTGCTGGATTAGTTTTAGTGATCGTTGGGGCACATTTTTTGGTAAATTCAGCTGTTTATTTTGCTGAGCTTTTTGGGATACCAGAGTTTTTGATAGCTATATCTATGGTTGCCGTAGGAACTTCCTTACCAGAGCTTGCGGTATCTGCTACTGCTTCTATCAAAGGAGAGGCAGATATATCTCTCGGAAATCTTCTGGGGTCGAATGTTTTTAACATCTTACTGATCCTTGGTGTATGTTCTCTTATAAATCCCATATTTATAGACTTGAAATCATTACTCAGCGAAATCTTCCTCCTAGCTATAACTTTGGTGTTATTCCCGATATTCTACACAGGGAGAAAGATATCTCGACCAGAAGGAGCATTCCTGATTTTGCTCTATGTGATATATATTGTGGTTATCTTCACTAAGTAAGCAATATCTTAATATATTAAAAGTTGTATTCAGGCTTTACTTCTGAGAGTGATGAAACATGGGAAGAGGCCTATATACAGCGAGAAAGATGCGCGAGGACAGAAAGAAATTCAGATGGAGTGATAGATATTATAAGAGGAGAGTTTTAAGACTAAAAGAAAAAGCTGATCCACTGGAGGGGGCACCGCAAGCTAGGGGTATAGTTATAGAGAAGGTTGGTATTGAGGCGAAGCAGCCGAACTCTGCGATAAGAAAATGTGTTAAGGTTCAACTCATCAAGAACGGTAGACAGGTTACTGCCTTTGCTCCAGGGAATAATGCTATAAGCTTCATAGATGAGCACGATGAGGTTATAATTGAAGGTATAGGAGGAAGAATGGGAAGATCCATGGGAGACATCCCTGGAGTCAGGTACAAAGTTGTGAAGGTTAATGGAGTTTCACTACAAGAGTTGATAAAGGGTAAGATAGAGAAGCCAATGAGGAGATAAGTATGGCAGAGGAGAAAGCCACTAAAAACTTTGAATTTCCCAAAACCTTTCCTCTACTTCAAAAATATGATCCAAGTGAAGTTAAGATAGAGGATAGAGGATTAGCTAGATACATATGCCTTGAGCCAAAACTTTTCATAGGTGCTCAACATGCGAACAAACAGTTTGGTAAAGCGAAGGTCTACATCGTAGAGAGGTTGATTAACAATCTAATGAGAACAGAGCACTACAACGGTAAGAAGATGAAAGCTTATAAAGCTGTTGAGAAGGCTTTTGATATTATCGCAAGTAAGACAAAAAAGAATCCCATTCAAGTTCTTGTTGATGCCATACAGAATGCTGCGCCAAAAGAGGAGGTTACTAGACTATATTTTGGAGGTATATCCGTTCCAAAATCTGTTGATATATCTCCTCTTAGAAGATTAGACATAGCTCTGAGAAATCTTTGTCTAGGAGCTGTATCTCAGGGAAAGGTCAAGAAGGGCGGTATAGAGAGGAGACTTGCTGAAGAAATAATGAAAGCAGCAAATAATGATCCATCCTCTTATGCTATCTCTCAGAAAGAAGAGATAGAGAGAGTAGCTAAATCTGCACGCTGATTTTGAGGGGATTGATATGGGAAGGAAAGAGGAAAATATAAGGAAGGCAAAAGACTTGATGTTCAAGATAGACCATATCAGAAACATAGGTATAGCAGCTCACATAGATCATGGAAAAACAACGTTATCAGACAATCTGCTTGCTGGCTGCGGGATGATGAGCGAAGAGCTCGCAGGAAAACAGCTTGTTTTAGACTATGACGAGCAGGAGCAGGCAAGAGGAATAACTATACAAACCGCGGCTGCTTCGATGGTTCATGAGTTTGAAGGCCAGGAATATCTGATCAATCTTCTCGATACCCCTGGTCACGTTGATTTTGGAGGAGATGTAACGAGAGCAATGAGGGCAGTAGATGGTTGTATAATCGTTGTCTGCGCAGTTGAGGGGGTAATGCCCCAAACAGAAACTGTGATAAGGCAAGCCCTCAGAGAGAAGGTTAAGCCTGTACTGTTTATAAACAAGGTTGATAGGCTGATAAATGAATTAAAAGTGACTCCTGAAGAGATGCAGAAGAGATTTGTGAAGATTATAACTGAAGTGAATAGACTGATAAACAAGATGGTCCCTGAGGAGTTCAAAGGGAAATGGAACGTTAAGGTAGAAGATGGGAGTGTGGCTTTTGGCTCTGCTTATTACAATTGGGCGATATCAGTACCATTCATGAAGAAAACGGGTTTGACCTTCAAAGATATCTACGATTACTGTAACAAAGGTGATCAAAAGACACTAGCTAAGAAGGCTCCCATTCATGAGGTTATATTGGATATGGTCGTGGATCATCTTCCATCCCCAAAAGAAGCTCAAAAGTATAGGATTCCTCACATATGGAAAGGAGATTTGGAGAGTGATGTTGGAAAGGGAATGATAAATTGTGATCCAGACGCTCCTCTAGCTTTCATGGTAACGAAGATAATCATTGATCCTCATGCTGGAGAGGTTGCTGTTGGTAGAGTATTTAGTGGAAAAATAGAGAGTGGACAGGAAGTAAATGTCATAGGTATGCCGAAGAAGAACAGAGTACAACAAGTCTCTCTCATGGTAGGCGCAGACAGGATACCTGTAGATTATGTTACCGCTGGCAACGTTGCTGCTGTCACTGGAATCAGAGATGCGATTGCTGGTAGTACAGTTACTACTGTAGAGGGAATGCAACCCTTTGAGAGGATGGTTCATGTTTCTGAACCAGTCGTTACTGTCGCTGTAGAAGCAAAACATCCAAGGGACCTTCCTAAGTTAGTTGAAGTCTTGAGAACAATATCCAAAGCTGATCCAAGCATAGAGGTAACGATAAATCAGGAAACAGGGGAACATCTCATGTCTGGAATGGGAGAGTTACATCTAGAGATAACAGAATACAGGATAAAGAATGAATATGGGGTTGATATAGTAACATCAGAACCTATAGTTGTTTACAGGGAGACTGTAGCAAAGAAAAGCCCTGCGCCATTTGAAGGGAAATCTCCAAACAGGCACAATAGATTTTACTTCGTGGTCGAACCTCTGCCAGAAAATGTAGTCAAAGCTCTTTATAACAACGAGATACCATCAGATGCTAAAAAGTTCAGAAAAGAGATAGCATCCAAACTTCAAGAATTGGGAATGGACAAAGAAGTTGCTAAAGGTGTATTCTGTATATCTGGTTTGAATATACTGACAGATGTAACGAAAGGGATTCAGCATCTATTTGAGACCAGAGAACTCATAGCTCAAGGATTCGAAGAAGTAATGAAAAAAGGTCCCTTAGCAAACGAGCCCTGTCAAGGTGTGCTTGTTAAACTCGTAGATGCAAAACTTCATGAGGATGCAATCCATAGAGGTCCAGCTCAGGTCATACCTGCGGTTAAGAAAGCTATAAACGGAGCTATTATGACATCAGATCCGATTCTTCTAGAACCTATGCAAAAGGTCTTTATCAGCACTCCTCAGGAAATGATGGGTAATGTATCAAGAGAGTTAAACCAGAGAAGAGCAGTTATTCTGGATATGAAGATGGAAGGAGATATGGTAAATATAGAAGCAAAAGCTCCGGTGGCAGAGATGTTCGGATTTGCATCTGCGATAAGATCAGCTACAGGAGGAAGGGTGCTTTGGAGCACAGAGAATATTGGATTTGAACCTTTGCCTAGAGAGTTACAACAGAACATTATAAGGAAGATAAGAGAAAGGAAGGGATTAACTCCAGAACCATACCCACCAGAGTACTACATGGATTAATATCAGGGGAGGTAACATATTGAAAGATTATGCTATAATTGCAGATAGATTGACAAAGAGATTCGGAGATTTAATAGCTGTAGATAATGCATCTTTTAAAGTAAGAAAAGGAGAGGTATTTGCTTTTCTTGGACCAAATGGAGCTGGAAAGACAACAACGATAAACATGCTTATAACTTTACTAAAACCAACCTCAGGAAGAGCATATGTCGCCGGATATGATGTTACGAAGGAACCAACAAAAGTCAGGAGAAAGATAGGAGTTGTTTTTCAAGACTCGACCTTAGATACAAATCTAACAGCTTATGAAAATCTCTACATCCACGCTGGCATATATGGATATAAAGGTCAAGGGTTGAAAAATAAAGTCCTTGAACTCCTCAGATTTGTTGAACTTGAAGATTTTAAAGATAAACTTGTCAAGAATTTCAGTGGAGGAATGAGGAGAAGATTGGAGATAGCTAGATCTCTTATTCACAGACCAGAGATCTTGTTTTTAGATGAACCTACACTCGGATTAGACCCTCAGACAAGAGTGCATATATGGGATTATATAAGCAAGCTTAAGGAAGAGTACAACATGACTATATTTTTAACAACCCACTACATGGAAGAGGCTGAGAATCTTGCAGACAGAATAGTAATAATAGATCATGGAAAAATCATAGCTGATGGAAGCTTAGAAGAACTAAAGGATATGGTTGGTAAAGACGTGATTTACGTCAGATTTGATAAGGATATAGATAAGATAGAAGGAGATTTTGTAAACTACTGCAAAAAATTATCTGATGGAAGAATAGAGATAGGAGCAGATAATGCAATCAAGGCTATACCAAAGATTTTCAAAGAAGCATCCAAGATGGGATTAAACATCTTGGAGATAAGCTACTATAAGCCAACACTCAACGATGTATTTATTCATCTAACAGGAAGAAAGATAAGAGATGAAGAAACAAACAACATCTTCATAAGGATGAGAAGATGAGAGCATTTACAACGATGATCTATAGACAGCTAAAGAGATTCTGGAGAGCCAGATCAAGAGTTATAGGTATGGTTGTAAATCCACTGATATGGCTGATCTTCTTCGGTTTAGGATGGAGCAGACTTTTTGATTTCCCGATGGCAAAGAAGATATTCATGGGCTTCGATTATCTCTCCTTCTTTGCGCCTGGCGTGTACTGTATGACCATATTCATAACAGGTTTTACCAGTGGTATAAGCGTGATATGGGACAAACAGTTCGGCTTTCTCAAGGAAACAATGGTTGCACCATCTTCTAGAAAGTCAATAATGTCAGGTAGAATAGTTGGAGACTCTATCATATCTCTGCTTCAAGGATCGATAATTCTTGCTTTAACCTTTCCTTTGGCAGGCGGTATGAGTTTATATGGAGTGCCTCAAGCTCTACTCCTTGGCTTTTTGCTTTCTATATCCATAGCTTCACTCGGTGTATGCATATCTATAAAGATGACGAGCATGGAAGGATTTCAGTTGATCATATCTATGCTTATGTTACCTCTAGTTTTCTTGAGCGGAGCCATATATCCTATAGATGCCATGCCTGAATGGATGAAAACCATAGCATATTTGAATCCCCTCACGTATGCTGTTGATGGTTCTAGATATTTTCTGCTAGGGGTATCAAAGTTCCCTGTATCTATAGACATTCTGGCTTTACTTACGCTTATGTCAGTATTCCTGTCTTTAGCTCTCTATCTATTTGAAAGAGTAACCATAGAATGATTACTCTTCTGTTGGCTTGTAATGACCATGCCTCGGCTCGTAAATCTGACCACTCCTTCTCAGCTTATCTATTGCCTCTTTAATTTTATCTCTGTCAATACCTCTCGTCTCTCCTTCTCTCAAAATATCTTCTATATTCGCTGTTCCATCTGGAGATTCATGACACAGATCTTTTATTATATTCATCACATTCCTCAATCTGTCCTGCTGCGTTCTGCTCATTCCTGTCGCTATGGTATCTATATCTATCCTCCCAGTCTCTCTATCTATACCAACTCTCCTCAGATACTTCTCTATGATGTTTATTGCCCTCTCTGCATCCTCTATAGTTACTCTATCACTCAATCTTACTCTTGCACTCGCTTCAGCTAATCTGACAAAAGCCTCAAGTTGCCTTGGGGTGAAAGGAATTGATTCCTCAGATGATGCTCTTAGGGAAACATAATAGTCCTTGATCCTCTCTATAGCTTCATCATCCATAACCGGAAATATATTTCTCTTGGCATAGGCTATGTATTTTCTCAGAAACTCTGGATCGAATGTTGGGGTAACTCTCTCTAATAATCTTCTCTCTTCCTCCTCGGTATATTTAGAATCCTTTATCCTTGCTCTATGCTCCTTTACCTCTCCAGCCTTATGAGTTCTGAGGATATGGAGAGCGAGCTCGCTATCCCTTTCCCTATTTGGTCTATCTATGAGAGAAAATATCAAATCAAACCTAGATAGCAAGGCTGGTGGCATGTTTATCTGCTCATGTATAGGAATGAACTCATCAAATCTCCCTAACTTTGGATTTGCAGCAGCCAGAATAGCACATCTCGATTTCAGGGTAGCATTTATTCCTGCTTTTGCTACACTAATCTCTTGCTGTTCCATAGCTTGGTGAAGGGCACTCCTATCTTGCTCACTCATCTTGTCTATCTCATCTATGCATGCAATCCCCATATCAGCTAAAACTAATGCTCCCGCTTCCAAAGTCCAGTGACCTTCTCCGAATTCATCTCTCACTGCAGCAGCTGTTAGTCCAGCAGCAGATGTAGCTTTGCCAGATGCGTAAATACTTCTCGGAGCAAGTTTTGATATGTAACTTAAAATTTGAGACTTAGCGGTACCGGGATCTCCAACCAATAAAAGATGAATATCTCCTCTTATCCTTGTTCCATCAGGCATAACTTTTGGTACACCTCCAAATAGTTGCAAAACCAAAGCATCTTTCTCTGTCTCCAATCCGTATATGGTTGGAGCTATACTGTCTCTCATCCTTTCGTATATATCTGGAAGTTTGCTAACCTCTAGGATCTTCTTTTCATCCTCCTCTGTTATCTCTACCTCTTCAAAAGCTTGCTCCTGCTTCTCTATGCTTATAGCTTGGATAACCTTATCAAAAGATGTTAATCTTTGTACTCCTCTTCTTCTCTGCTTTGCAAAGAGTATGCCATTGACGATAACTCTATCTCCAGGGGCTACGTCTCCGACGAGATCATCTTCTATAAATATGCTTATTCTCTCTGGCTGTGCTCCTCCTCTTAATCCTTCAGGACTTTCTTGAATTTCTACTTTTTGAGAGTCAATAAATGTTGACATAGATGTAGATAGTTTGAAGGAAGAGGATCTCTCGCAATTTATACACTGCGTAGGCTCTTTTAGAAACTCCTCATCTTGCTCAACTATATTCTCTGCTCCACATCTCTGACATATGAAAACAGCTTTCTTCAGCTTCGGTCTAACCTCGGTAACCTTTTTTACTAATCCTTCAACTGCAATAAATTTTCCAAGATGTTCAGCCCTTAGATATCTTATAGCTATCCTATTTGTATCTGGTAGATTGTAAACCCTAAAATGGAGCTTTATCTGCTTATCAATAGCAACATCTATATTGTTTAAAGCAAATTCAGCATTAAATATCATCTTTTGTGGCTCCGCTAGCAATAATTCAGCCATCTCATGATCAACCCTATCTATCAACCAGTAATCTACCATCAAACTCCTTTTCTTTGGATATTCTAAAGCTACAGTCTCAATATCATTGCTGCAGTATTCTACAAAGAAGTTCTCCCACCATCCAATTAAAGATTCATCTCTCAGCAGATACGTCATAAGTTACCTCCCACTTCGGTATTAAATTCGCTAAATAAAACTTTGGCGGGTGAAACAAAGAAGAAAATCAGTTGAATCCCTCTTTCAGAGAACACTTTTAAAATGTTGTATTTGACAGATTTATAGGTATCTCGAAGCCATAGTGGCAATAATTTTTGCTATCGTGTCCATTACCTCCACTTTTCTTGACATCGAAAACATTTTTCCGGGTTTGTTTATTCTCTCTATCCTTCCTTCAAACCGATCTGATTGGTTTATTTGTTTCTGGGAACTACATATGTAAACCACTCTAAAAGATCTGTGAGCACGATTCCCTGCATCATCCTTAACGGTAATCTCACAGTGCGTTAGAATTTTCGTGTAAAACCACCCAGGAATCTGTAACACACGATGGAACTTTATGATACGGTTTTTCTCTGTAGGTGAAAATCTTCCGAGCTCTCCATCCTTTTTGAAAGATGCCCATCCCAAGCGACTGAAGCAATGGTAAGACAAATAAGTGGTTCGTGGGCGCCACCAATCCCACTTCGCATGGATAATGTAGCGAACAGTCACTATAACAATATCATAAGGCTTTACCACAACTTCATGTGGACCATATACAGATACTGAGATATTAGCCTTCTTAGAATCTATCCTTCTGTAATCTACCCTGAATGTTACGTCTACCCATTTGATGTGGGGAACCTTGAAATCTTTAACCTTCTTATTATGTTCAATTAGAATCTGCCTTTCACCTGCTGCAAGACCAGCTGAGACAAGCAATAGCGAGACACATATTGTTATTACAAGCCTCTTCATCATCTCATCCTCAATCGTGTTATTTGTTGACTATTATCACTGTAATAGGTTTTTGCTATTTAAATATTTCTGTTAGATTATGCTTCACTACGAAACAAATTTTGAATCCGCTGAGGAATTTTGATTCACTTTCTTCAAATTTTTTCGCAATAAAAGACGGGAATTACTCCAACATAACAGTCTATATCGATTATCATGGTAGATATCCTAATTCTCTCTGGCGGCGACAAACATCCAGTTACTAATATTCATTTCCTTTGGCGGGCACAGGCACGCCAGAGGTGGACACAGCTAGCTTAGAGATGATTTACCCATCCACCTTCTCGACCCCGCTGACCCCTAGAGCATCGGCAGTCCGCGATAAGGCTGCTCCCTTCCGGGCCTGACCCGGTTTTCGCGGTAGAGGCGGGTACGTTGCCCTCCGGCAACGTACTACCGCCACCCCCGATCCCTAGGGACAAGGTCTCATCGTTAGTGGATGGATCATCCCTATACTAGTGTGCCTCCCTCTAGGCTTCGGCTCCGGCGTATAGGGGATTTCCGGTTGCAGGGGACCCCTAACCCCCCAGCCTAGCCTGTGCCTCTCGCCGTTAAATCAACTTTTTTCCCCAGTTTCTAAAGAACCTTATAAATATCCACGTCATTGATACAGCTAAGAACGCTATGCTTGCGCCTGCATATATAAGATGATGCTGTGCTTTTAGTGAGTCTCCTCCTCCAAATGAGTAGCCTGCGTTGTAAAAGTTAATAGCTAAGAATACCATAGAGATTATCGCTATAATGAACATGATGATATCCACTGATAATATAATCCTATCCCTCACTTCTTTCTCGCTCATCAAAGGCATGCTTAGGGCATAGGAATAAAGATATTTGAAACTTATGTTGTTGATAACTTTTATATAGTAAATTTTATATACGTTAAATGATAAACTTTAACATGGAGTAAGGGGTAGATTTATGAATTCGAAAACCCTTAATCAGAGGGGGCTATTCTGGGTGAGGTATATGAGAAGATGGAATATGCTAGTTTTTGGTATCGCAACCATACTGATACTTTCATCATTGAGCCCAATAGCATTAAACTCTAAGGCTTTTGAGATAAATGTTAGCAAGAGCAAAGATTTAATTGATACTCTATCAGAAAAATTATCGGGAAGAACTAATAATACAATCAAGGAAAGAAGAGTTGTAAAGATAGCGGAAAACATTAATCTTGCAAGCATACTCAGTAAATGGGAAACCAAAGGAATATTACCAGGATTTTATGTTTATACGAGTTTTAATGGTAATGTTAAGAGAATTAAGTTGATACTTGGGTTGACTAAACCGATAGATGTCGATGATGATGGTAAGAATGACATAAGAGTTAAACTCAGGATAAGACCGAAGGTAATTTTTGATCCCCTACCATCTTTTGCTCTATCACTCAAGATGGACGTTAATAGGTTGAACGATGATATCAAATATGGAGAACTTGAAGTGGCTGGAGAGATAACGCTTCCTAAGATATTGGGTGGAGAAAAAATAAGATTTGGTTACTTGTCTGAGGCTGGGGAAGAGATACCAAAATCCTGCTCTTTATCTTACCTATACATACCTCATCTTCTTAAGTTGAGAAAGAAACCAGCAGGAGGAATAGAGTTTAACCCTGTATCTGCTGAAGATTCTTCCATAGTAATTCTAGCAACCCTAGAAAACCCAGTTAATGGTACTGAAACCACAGTCGGTATAAAGTATGATCCAATGGTAAGATCAGCAGTTAGCTGGGAAAGAACGAGAAAGCTGGGTCAATGGAAGTTCTCAATATCTAGAAAATTCCCCAAGATAAAAGAGACGACAGCCATCCTATTTTTGGAGTCATATGGAATGTATGCTGGATTGATTATAGAGAAATTAAGTAGTGCATCATTTGAGCTAGAACTAAGACCCTTTTCAAAACAAGGCGGATATCTACATTACATAAAGGAAAACCTCAAGGCTACAGATATATCTTTGTTAGTTCAGACTGTTAATCTTACTGGAACTCTATCGATAAGAAATCTTCCACCAGAATTAGAAGCATCTTGGCTCTTAAGACCAGAAGGTTTCGTAGAACTCAATACACATGGAGGAGATACTGGAGAAGTTGAGGCTGTAGTGAAAGAGTGTTGCTCTTTAAGTTTCGATCCACAAACAGACTTGGATGTTAAGATATCTTGGAGCAATCTGAGCAGGAATGGATTGAACTTGGATATAGATTCTAATGTGAAGATAAACATCAGAGACATGTATGTTTACAACTATTCGTACAATGAGTCAACAGGAACATATGATGTGTATACACTTCTTGAGAATGGGAACCTTGAACTGCTTGGAAAATTCGGTTTGAGATCATATCTTTACATACCTGAGATAACTAGAGGTATAATCCAGAACAGCACAATAAAAATCTTGGTTGAAAATGCATCCTTAGATTTCACTGCAGATGAGCTTGCAGGGATGGGCTATGCTGTAGTTTCTCTCTCCAATACAGGGAGAGCATGTATAGATTTATTGAACTTTACGATAGATAATTCTACGGTAATTCCGGAGGAGGAATGGGATGAATTACCTGAGGATTATCTTATGAAGCCTTGGGAATACGCGCCTTGGATGAACGGAACAGTATTCATAGATACAAATGGAGGAAATCTAAATCTCGAGCTACTGGATATAGAATCATTTAGTGATTTCGGTCATACAGTTATTAAAAACCTCACCGGTAGAGGCCAGACAAACATAGAATTTCACATGATATCGATGTATTTGGCAGATCCACTTATTATAACAAATGGCCCTAACACCTCCATAGATCTGGAACAATTTTCTTTCTATTTCTTTCTCCTTCTTCTACCAATCGCCTTGGCATATTTATGTATATGAAAATTTATGTAATTAAATTTTCGTTAATTTTTTTCGCAAAGTTTCCGAAAAACTTTTTAAAATATTTTAAATGCATTTATATGGAGGGAAAAGAAATAGAAGGAAAAAATGTTAGGGTATGGGAAATAACAAATGGGAGATATAGGGAAATGAGAAGAGATAGCTTAGATATTATCAGGGCCCTTCTAACTGTTTGTAAAGAGGTGGAAATAAAAATCAAAAATGGTCAAGAGATAGATGTATCTGCGTATAGATGCGAAGTTAATAGGGTTCCAGAGTGGTGGGAAAAAGAATAAATCGTTTAAGACTTAACGATAATAATTAACACAAACCCTTCTAAATCTAAACAATAAATTTAATAACAAACTATTTAATAACAATTATAATAAAGGGGATTAACATGGCAAAAATACCAGTTGATAAAATATTCATCAGTAAATATAACATTAGGAAAAGCGAGCCTACTAAGGACTTAGAAGAACTTGCAAAAAGTATAAGGGACATAGGACTAATTAATCCAATCCTTGTTATTGAAAGAAACGGAAAGTATGAATTAATAGCAGGACAAAGACGTTTTAGAGCAGTAAGAGACATATTGAAAGAGGAAGAAATCGAAGCAAAAATTTTACCACCAACTATTGATGAAACAACCGCATTAATTTATTCATTGAGTGAAAATCTTCAAAAAAGAGAGCCTAAACGGGCTGATTATGTTAGAGCGGCGGAGATATTATATGAGAAATATGGTGAAGATGTTGAAAAAGTTGCTGAAGTATTACATATCCCCGTAAAAAAAGCTATGGACCTTCTTAAAAAACATATAGTTCCTATTGAAGTTGCAAAATTAGTTGATAAAGGAAAACTATCGTGGACAAAAGCGATGCAACTTGCAGAAGCTGCTTGGCCAGATAAAGAAAAGATAATTGAATTAGCGAATGAGTTAATAAATATGCCCACAACTAGGGCAAAGAAAGTTATTAGGGCTGCAACAATTAACCCAAAAGCTTCCACTAAAGAGATAATTACTTTAGCAGATTCTCTACCAGATACTATCCGTTTGAGAAATGTTGAAATCTCCAAAGAAGTGTATGATGCTATTAAAAAATATGCTAAACAAACAAATACAGATATAAGCTATATAGTAGAGGAAGCATTAAAGGCATGGCTCGAATATAGGGGGTGAAACCAATTAAATACAATAAAGAAATTGAGAAGGCCAAGAAAAGAATCATCCTTAATGTAAAGGGAAGCAAAAAGAAGCCGGACGACTGGATTAGTATAGCA
>JAPDJO010000094.1 GCA_029259115.1 Thermoplasmatota archaeon
AAGGGAGAAGGATTCCAACATAGGTGTATATCCAGGCATAGCTGTTCTCTCGCTAATCATAAAGGGAAGGAATAAATTTGATATCATTTTGGTCAGAAGTAAAAAAGGAATCATATTTTCTGATGATATTCCACCTATCCATATTCTCTTCGTTATCGTTTCCTCTCAAGATCAACAGAGTTTTTACCTCCACTCGATTATGTGGATGATTCAAATCTCAGAGGATAAAAGTTTTGAGGAAAGATGCCTTAACGCAAAAAGTGACGAAGAATTGAGGAAAGTTATCTTATCTTCGTGGAGAAGTAGAGTTCTAAGATAACTCACAAGATCTTTATCTCCTTTTCAACCTCCTTTACTATAGTTCCTTTTTTGATAAGGTTTTTAACTAGTTCTATATCTTTCTTCATTGACCTATCAACATCCAATTTTGGGACGTTTTTTCTTATTAGATCATAAGCTAACTGTATCGCTGGAGATGGTTTCAATGGCTTCAAAAACTCTAAGGCTTGAGATGCAGTGAGAAACTCGATTGCTATTATACATTGCACATTATCTATGATCTTCATAAGTTTTCTTCCAGATGTCGCCCCCATACTTACAAAATCTTCTTGATTTGCAGATACCGGAATAGAATCACAACTCGCCGGATGAGCTAAGATTTTATTTTCATTAACAAGAGATGCAGCAAGGTAATGCGGCATCATGAATCCAGAGTTTAGACCACTATCTTTAACCAAAAATGGGGGTAACTCTGATAACTTTTCATCAACCAATCTTGCTATTCTTCGCTCACTGAATGATCCAAGAGTAGCAGCAGATATTGCAAGCATATCCATTACTAGAGCTAAAGGTTGACCATGGAAGTTCCCACCAGACAGAACCTCCTTTTTTTCTGGAATAACTATTGGATTATCTGTTACGGAATTTATCTCTATCTCAGCGATCTTCCTAGCAAAATCCAGAGAATCATAGATTGCACCAAAAACTTGAGGCATGCATCTTAAAGTATATGCATCTTGAACTTTTGGACAGTTTTTATGGGATTTTATTATCTCACTATCTCTAGTTAAACTCCATAGATTTTTTGCAGCTTTTAACTGCCCAGAATAGGGTCGAAGCTTATGGATCTCTTCCCTGAAAGCTTGATCCGTACCTCTCAAAGCTTCCAAGCTCATTACTCCAGCGATCTGAGCGTTCTTCAGAAGAACCTCGAGGTCATAGATAGAAATACATAGATAAGCAGAGAGGAGCTGGGTTCCATTTATAAGTGCAAGACCTTCCTTCGCCTTAAACTTTATCGGCTTCAATCCCTTTCTTTTCAACCCTTCTATAGAGTCTAGAACTTTTCCATCGACCTCTACCTTTCCTTCACCCATCATGGTCAAGGCTATATGAGATAGAGGAATCAGATCCCCACTCGCACCGAGAGAACCCTTCTCTGGGACGGTTGGATGAACCTTTTTATTTAGCATGTCCAGAAGCATCTTTATCGTCTCTAATCTTACACCAGAGTAGCCTTTGGCAAGGGAGTTTGCTCTCAGAAGCATCATTGCCCTAACTATTTCTGTTGGCAAATTTTCTCCAGCTCCACAGGAATGACTCCTTATCAGATTTTCCTGAAGTTTCTCTACATCTTCCTTGCTTATCTTTATCTTGGCAAGTTCTCCAAATCCTGTAGAAACACCATAAACAACCTTCCCTTCATCTATAATCTCCTCTATAACCTCTCTTGATCTTTTTATTCTCTCTTCCACTCCCTTTGCTAGTCTAACTTCCTCAAAATCTCTGGCAACAGAAATAACATCTTCTATCTTCAGATTCGATCCATCAATCTCTATCATTTTAACATCGGCGCCTTCAGATCACTTTTCTTAATAAGCTCGATAGCTTCTTCATAACCAGCATCCGCATGCCTTATTACTCCAAGTCCAGGATCAGCCTTGAAAACTCTCTTTATCCTCTCATCAGTTTCTTTGCTTCCATCACAGACAACAATCATTCCGGCATGCGTTGATAATCCAATACCAACTCCTCCACCGTTGTGTATCGCTACCAGATCTGCGCCTGCTGCACAATTTAGTAGAGCATTTAGCAAAGGCCAATCCGCGATAGCATCACTTCCATCTTTCATTCCTTCCGTTTCCCTGAATGGAGAAGCAACGCTACCTGAATCTAAATGATCTCTAGATATAGATATTGGTCCTATCTCTCCTTCCCTTACCATTCTATTTATCTCTAGAGCGAATTTCTCTCTTTCTCCATATCCGAGCCAGCATACTCTAGCTGGTAAACCCTCCCATGGAAGATACTTCTCTGCTAGAGTAATCCAATTCCTCAAGACATCATCCTCTGGAAAGAGTTCAAGAACTTTCTTGTCAGTCTTTATGATATCTTCAGGATTTCCAGTTAGTGCAATCCATCTAAAGGGTCCTCTTCCAATGGCGAGCATGGGCCTTACATATGCTATGACAAATCCCGGATAGCTAAAGGCTTCCTCGAATCCAGCTTTCTTTGCCTGACCCCTGAGATTATTTCCATAATCAAAAACAACAGATCCTCTCTTCTGGAACTTTACCATCGCCTTGCAGTGCTCCTTCATGCTCTTCATAGATAACTCTATGTACTTCTTTGGATCACTCCTCCTAAGCTCATAGGCTTCTTCAACATTATCTCCATAGTAACCAGCCGGAACATAGCCATTTAGTTCATCATGAGCAGAAGTTTGATCTGTAACAACATCTGGCTTGAAACCTTTTTCAACAAGATAAGGATGGGTATCTGCACAATTACCAACAACAGCTATCGATTTTGGCTCTCCCTCCTCTTTAGCCTGCTCCGCTATCTCTATAGCCTCGTCGATATCTTCTACAACCATATCACAGAATCCAGCCTTGATCCTCCTCTCTATCCTCTTTCTATCGCACTCCACAGCTATACATATACCTTGATTCATCTTTATCGCTAATGGCTGAGCTCCTCCCATCCCACCTAATCCGCCTGTTAGAACTATCTTTCCCTTCAGGTTACTCTTAAAATGCTTTCTTGCGCATGCCGCAAACGTTTCGTATGTACCTTGTATGATTCCCTGAGTACCTATATAGCACCACGATCCAGCAGTCATCTGACCATACATTATCAGTCCTTTCCTCTCTAGCTCATGGAACACCTCCCAATTGCTCCACTGCGGAACCAGGTTTGCATTTGCTATTAGTACTCTAGGAGCATTTTTCCATGTCTTGAATATAGCTACGGGTTTTCCAGATTGAACTATGAGAGTTTCATCATCTTCTAAATTCTTCAAGGCATCAACTATGGCATAAAAGCACTCCCAATCTCTAGCTGCCTTGCCAGAACCTCCGTAGATTATGAGCTCGTCTGGTTTCTCTGCATTTTCAAGATTATTTTCTAGCATTCTTAAAATTCCTTCCTGTCTCCAGCTTTTACATCTTAATTCATATCCTCTGGCAGCTTTTATCTTCGGCATAAAAATCAACAAAAAATCTTGTAATCTCTACTTAAACTTTGTGAGATCGAACATCAAGATATTGAATCATAGTAAAACTATGAAAATTTGTTTATTTTTGCAAGAAAATCAAAAATTCATACTTTGAACTTTATACATAAGGAAAGGAAAAAGAAGTTGGAAGGAGGCTGGCCTCAAACTAGGAGGGGATGGGATGCACTCAAACAACTACCAGCCCTGTTCCTTCCAATTAGTAAATAGTGAAATTCTATATATAAAGCTTTCGTTTCGATTTTTGGATTTTAAACAACAGATATACTCACGACGTTACTGCCCCTTATTATCACTGTACCAAGCTTCTTCCTCGTATCTTCTATTCTCTCCTCAGTATCTTCGAGAACAAGATTCATATGTTCATCGTAGCCAGAAAGTTTTCCTTCCAAGATTCTACCATCCTTGAGCAGGAGAATCGTTCTTTGATTGATAGATTTCTGGAGTACGTCTAGAGGTAGTGCCATAAGAGAAGGATACAATAACCCCTTCTTAAATTTAATCCATGTAGAGCCTTTTTACCCTGCTTTCTCCGTCAATCTTTTCTATAATCTCTGCAACCTCCTTGGGAACCAGAGATCTCCAATCCTTACCTTCTGCTATCAGTTTTCTAATGATCTTGCCATGACAATTTTTTCCTCCGAAGAGAGGTATCCTCTTAACCTTGTATCCTTTCTCCTTGAATAGTCTTAGAGTGACTGGGTTTCTAGCTAAAACTATATCAAACTTGGGAACCATCGATTCGACATGCTCAACCCATTTTGAATAGTTGTGGATATCGGGTATAAAATATATCTCGATGTTTTTTATTCCAAGATTCTCGAGAGTTTTTCTTATCATCATCTCTCTTTCTTCTGCAGTAAAAGGATTCTCTTTTGTATAAGAGTATTGTGACGAGCCTATACCAATAACGATCTTATCAAATTCCTTAGAGAATCTCTTTATGGCTTCAAGATGTCCGTTATGGAAAGGTTGAAATCTACCAATAAATAGAGCTATCATTAAGATCACTTCTTTGGTTCAACTATCTTCTTCTCTGACTCAAGCTCAACTTTTCCTACCACTTCTGGAGGTCTCATTCTTGACAATCTCTCTAAGAGTTCTTTCTTTCCTTTCCCAACTAGAACATGTTCCAAAGCTTCACTTAGGGTTTCTACGGGTATAATCTCTATCTTATCTTTGTATCTCTCATCAATTAGAACATCCTTTAAGTTTGATTTTGGTATTATTACTCTCTTTAATCCAGCCTCTGCTGCTGCCTCAACCTTTGCTGTGATTCCTCCAACAGGTAGAACATTACCTCTTATGCTCAAAGAACCTGTTATGGCTGTATCTTGCCTTACCTTTACATTTTCGAGAGCTGATATTACTGCAGTAATAACAGATAGGCTTGCAGAATCTCCCTCGACTCCTTCATATGTCCCTATAAACTGTATATGGATATCATGGTCTGAAATATCTTTGCCCATATACTTCTTGATTATAGCAGATATGTTTTGAACAGACTCCTTTGCAATCTCTCCAAGTTTTCCTGTCGCTATGATTCTCCCCTCTGATCTTGACCCTGCAGGAGTAACTTCAGCAACTATCGGTAAGACAAGACCTGCATACTCGCTCAAAGAGGGATCTGCAGAGTAAACAGCCAAACCATTGACTACGCCAACCTCTGCTCCTTCTGTTTTGAAGGATTTGTATTCTTTTCTCATCTCTATCGTTCTAGATGCAACCTGGTGTTCAAGAGATCTTGCTATCTCCTTTGCTCTTATGACATGCTCTCTTGTAACCACCTTCGCTCCTTCTCCAGCAGCTATATCTCCGGCTACCCTTATCAAACCTCCAAGCTCTCTCAATCTCAAGGATAATTTTCCTTTTCTTCCCGCCCTGCGCTGGGCTTCTCTTATTATCTCAGCAACAGCCCATTTATCAAAATGAGGGATCCTCCCATCCTTAACAACTTCCTGGGCAACGAACCTTATCAGTTTCTTTCTATTTTCATCGGTATCATCCATTGTGCTGTTGAGATAGACTTCATATCCATAACCTCTTATTCTAGATCTAAGGGCTGGATGCATACCTTGGAGAGCATCTAGATTTCCTGCTGATACTAAAATGAAATCACATGGAACAGGTTCGGTTTTGACCATTGCTCCAAAACTTCTCTCAGATTGACCAGTAATCTGAAACTTTTTCTCCTGAATCGCTGTTAGCAAATGCTGCTGAGATTGTAAGCTAAGGGTATTGATCTCATCTATGTATAATACTCCTTTATGGGCTTTATGGATAGCTCCAGCTTCAACGAGCTGATGCGGAGGCGTCTCTAAACCTGCTGATTGAAAAGGATCATGCCTGACATCTCCAAGTAAAGCTCCAGAGTGGGCAGCGGTTGCATCGACAAATGGAGGTTTGTCATCTTTTTCATGCCCCACTAAGAGCTTTGGAGTGTTTTGCAACTCTATTCTACTTGGAGACATGGCTCCTCTTGCCAGAAATGCGTACACCAATATACCAGCCAATACTCCAAATAAGGCGTATTCTGCATGCTTTGATAAAACAGCATAAAAAATGGAAGTCAAGATTATCATTATGGATAATGTTAGAATTACGCTACTCTGTTGCTCGCTCTTCCTTCTGGCTTCGGCTTTCTTCTCTTTCACAATCTCTTTACCCTTCCCAGCAGGGACAACCCTTATGAGCGGAGTATTTGGATCCTCAGGATTAGGATATACCAATATATCCTCAAGCTCTTCCTTTGGTAGAAACTCTGTCATCGCTCTAGCCATCATTGATTTTCCTGTTCCTGGATCTCCTATGAGCATAACGTGTCTCTTTTGCTTAGCTGCTTTTTTTATAACTTCAACAGCTTTATCCTGACCTATAACCTGATCTATAAGCTTCTCCGGAACTTTTATCTCTGCAGTTGTCTCAAAATCTTGATTTTTTATCCATTCGTCTATCGGTGGGAGTCCTTTACTCATAACTCTCTCTTCAAAATGATATCCTATATAAAAATGTTGGTGTGTAGAGATTAATAGGTCTAAAAAGGATTTATTAACCGATTTTGTATTATCTCTTACATGGACATCAACAAGATTTTAGATGATTTCAAGGAAAACAACGTCAAGTTTGTGAGACCAATATTTGTAGACATTCTAGGTAGGATGCTGGATTTTACAGTACCGATAGATGAGTTTGAAGGACTAGTAAAGGATGGAAAAGGATTTGATGGATCATCGGTGGAGGGTTTTGCAAGAATCGAAGAGAGCGATCTTAGATTTGTTCCTGACTTAGATACTTTGAGAATTCTTCCTTGGGAATACAAAGGTCTAGAAAAGAATTGGAGAGAGGCTATCGTTTTTGGATACATCTACGACTCTTCCGGAAATATTTATGAGGGGGATACGAGGGCTCTACTGAAGAAAACTATTGAGAAACATAAAGACATAGGAACAATGAAATGTGGAGTAGAGATGGAATTCTTTATTTTTGAAAATGATAAGAATCCCTGTCACACGGACTCAGGAGGATATTTTAGATCTGGATTGTATGGAGAGATAAGGAAGGAGGCACAGCTTCTCTTGAATGAGATGGGAATAAAAACAGAGTTTGATCACCATGAAGTCGCCCAGAGTCAGCATGAGATAGATATCACATATTCAGATGCCCTCAGAATGGCTGATTATGTTATATTAACAAAATACATTGTAAAGAAGATTGCAAGAGAGCATGGCGTGTATGCATCGTTCATGCCTAAACCTTTAGACAACATAAATGGGAATGGGATGCACACACATATATCTCTGTGGAAGGATGGAAAAAATATATTTTTTGATGAGAAGAAAAAAGGGATTAGCGAGATAGCCAGATCATATATAGCTGGACTGATGAAGTACGGGAAAGAGATACAGGCTGGATTAAATCAATGGATAAACTCCTACAAGAGATTAACTCCTGGTTACGAAGCTCCGACTTATCTCGTCTGGGGAACAAAGAATAGATCAGCCTATATAAGGGTACCTGAGTATCAGAAGGGAAAGGAAAATGCGACAAGGATAGAACTAAGAAGTCCTGATCCAGCATGCAATCCATATCTAGCTTTCTCTCTCATCCATTCTGCTGGTATACAAGGTATAAAAGAGAAGTTGGACCCTCCCAGTCCTGTAGAAATCGATGTTTTTCATATGCCAGAGTCTGAAAGGAGAAAAATGAAGATAGATGAGCTTTCTCCCTCCTTAGAGAAGGCGCTTGAATATTTTATGAACAGCGAGTTGGTTAAGAAAAGCTTGACCGAACATATATTCAGAAAGTTCATCGAAAACAAAACAATAGAGTGCAGGAACTTCAACAGATCTGTTACAGATTATGAGATAAAACACTACTTCGGTATACTTTGATACCATAAATTATCAGCATAATTGATGAGATCGAAGCGAGCGCTGCAGAGTACAGAAACGTTGCATTATAAGAGAAGACCTTCCAGAGGTATCCAGCTATCATACCTGCCGGCAGGGCTGTTATACCTATAAGTGTGTGGAAAATCCCAAGAGCTGTTGCCCTAATCTTTCTATCTGATAGATCAGACACAAACGCCCTTTGGTTCCCATCGAACATAGCAAAGGATACTCCATACAGAGAGAACAAGACAGCTAGAATCACTTCTGAATTGACAAAGGCAAAACCTAGAGAAGAGAGAGAAAACAGAAGATAGCCTGCAGATAAAACCTTCCATCTTCCTATCCTATCAGATAGAATTCCTGACGGGTAAGAGAATAATGCATAGAAGATGTTGAAGATTACATACATGGATAGGAACATATTTGTTCCGAATACGTCCTGTGCCCTTCTTAGGAAAAACATGTAACTTATGTTTGATAGGGAGAATATCGTCGCTATAATCAGAAAAATCTTCAAAGAAGGATCAAGTTCCTTTATACTTGTACGAAATTCTATCGTTTCTTTTCTACCTCTGGTCTCTTTAACCCAGATGAACGGTATTAAGGAAAAGAATGAGATAAGAGCTGCTATAATTAGAACATTTCTTATGGGAATCTCGAGATTGTAAATTAAAATAAAGGCAAGTACTGCACCTATTATAGCTCCAAGAGTATCTAAAGCCCTATGGATACCGAATCCTTTGCCTTTTTCCTTAGGCATTGATTCTGAGATCATCGCATCCCTAGGTGCTGTTCTGATCCCTTTTCCAACTCTTTCTAAGCTTGTGAATGCTAAGATATGCTGCCATATCGTAGAGAGAGCGAGTAAAAACTTGAAAAGGGCTGACAATAGATAACCTGAAAAAACTATAGGTTTTCTTCTTCCAAGCTTATCCGATAAAAAACCAAACAAGGCTTTGATAGTGCTAGAAACAAAATTCATAGATCCGCTGACGAGGCCTATTACGATCTCATCCCCGCCAAGAGAAATGATAAAAAGAGGAAGTATGGGCATTATTATCTCACTACTTGCATCATTCAGAAAACTAACAAGACTGAGCAAAAGAACGTTAATACCTATCTTTCTAGCTGTCTTTCGCATAAGTTTCATTCAGATTTCAACTATAAACCTTTTTATTATTCCAATTCTTATCATAACCAATGCCCTTTGACAGAAAGACCTTAGTAATACCTGATGAAACGAAATTCGAGGAGCATCTTATAGTTACAAACGGAGATATTATAGTAGCTGACAACGCCGGAACAGATTTTGGATTCAAGACATATGGAAGAATATTTGTAGGAGAGAGGGCGCAGGTTAAAGGAGAGATATCATCTGAGGGAGACATCTATATAGATATGTTTTCCAGAGTTGGAGGAAATGTATCAAGTAATGGTAACGTTTATCTTGGGGACAAAGTGGTAATAGAGGGCAAACTCTCTGTCAAAGGAGACCTAGATGTTGGTGATAATGTTGAAATAAGAGATGGTTTCGAAGCAAAGGGATGGATAAACATAAGAAGTCCAATTCCCCTGATAATATACATCTTCATATATCTCTTGCAACTGTTGAGACTAGGAAGGAGTGAAGAGATAGAGAAGATACTGGAAGAGTTAGAAAAGAGTGAAAACAGATTCATACCAATATCTGAAAAATTCCTGTTCATCCCAAGTAATGCTTACCTTGGTATTCAGAACTCAAAAACATCCAGCAATCTTTTGATAGGGAAACAATGTAGAGTCATAGGAAACTTTAATGCTCCCGGCTTGGTAAATGTTGGAGAGGAATCTGTGATTTATGGCTCCATAAAGACAGATTCTGATATTGTTATTGGCAAAAAGGTAGAAATACATGGAAATCTTGAGGCTGATGGTGATATATATCTAGGAGAGAGAGTAAAGATTCACGGGGATGTTGAAGGAGATAGGGTCTTTATCCCAAGATCCTCTCATATAGGGGGTAAACTACTCGCTAGAAAAGGAGTTTTATTTGAAAAGGTAGACAGAGAGAAAATAGAGGAAAAATTGATAAGGTTTAACTCTGGTGCAGATGTTGTTGATGAAATAAAGGATGCATTGGAGTGATAGTTAATGAGTATGCAGATTGGTATAGTTGGTAAACCTAATGTCGGAAAATCAACCTTTTTCTCTGCAGCAACTGAAGCAACCGTAGATATAGCCAGCTACCCTTTCACAACCATAGATGCAAACGTTGGCGTGATGTACGTGAGAGCTAAATGTCCATGCAAAGAGTTTAACGTGAAATGCAACCCAAATAATTCAAAATGTATAGATGGAACCAGACTAATACCCATAGAAGCCATAGATGTCGCGGGTCTTGTTCCTGGGGCTCATGAGGGAAGAGGTCTAGGAAATAAATTTTTAGACGATCTAAGGCAGGCCGATGCATTCATACATGTTATCGATGCCTCTGGCGGCACAGATGATGAAGGTAGACCTTGCGAGATAGGAAGTCACGATCCTCTAAAAGATGTTGAGTTTCTCGAAGAAGAGATCTGCTATTGGTTTGCCGGGATTTTAGAGAAGGATTGGAAGAGAATAGCGAGGCAATGTGAGGTTGGAAAGATAAAATTTGAGAAAATGCTGGCAGAGAAGATGGCAGGCCTGAAGATAAGCGAAGTCCAGATACACAGAGCTATCATGAATCTAGGCTTAAATCCTGACAAACCATCAGATTGGAATGACAGAGATATTCTCAACTTCGCATTCGAACTTAGAAGGATAAGTAAACCCATGATTGTAGCTCTAAACAAATGTGATCTTGTTCCCAAGGAGGATATTGAGAAGATTATTTCAAGGTTGAAAGAGAAAGGATACATGGGCGTACCAACATCTGCTGAGGCAGAACTTGCTCTGAGAAGAGCCTCAAAAGCTGGACTCATTAAATACACGCCTGGTGCAGGAGACTTTGAGATATTCGATCCCCAAAAACTTGATGAGGAACAGAAGAAAGCCTTAGATTTCATAAAAGAAAAGGTCTTGGATACATACGGATCAACTGGTATTCAGGAGTGTATAGAAAAGGCTGCATTCGATCTTTTGAAATTGATAGTTGTCTATCCGGTAGAGGATGAACACCATTTGACGGATAAGCAAGGAAGGGTTTTACCGGATGCATATTTGATGCCAAAGGGTAGTACAGCTAGAGATTTAGCATACAAGGTTCATACTGATCTTGGAGAGGGCTTCATAAAAGCCATAGATGCAAGAACCCACAGGGTAGTTGGAGCAGATTATGAGCTAAAAGATGGAGATATAATAAAGATTGTTGCTAAAGCATAGGATGGAAAAGAGAGATGTAGTTATAATAGGCGGAGGTCTTGCCGGTCTAACTACAGCAAAGTTTCTCGCAGAGAAAGGTATAGATTTTGTACTCTTAGAGGAGGATAAAAGTTTTTTCAAGAAACCTTGCGGAGAAGGAATACTTCCCATAGAAGTTGAACCTAATTTCTTTGATCTATATGGCAGTAAAGCTGGCATAGAAGGAGAGATCAATGAAGTTGTTATGATGATTGGAAATGGAACTTTGAATCTACCCATAACATTTTTCATGATGGACAAGAAGAAAGTGGAAGAAGAAATAGCTAGGCAGATAAAGAAGCTAGGTGGAGAAATAAGATTGGGAGAGAAGGTTGAAAGTGTTGATGGAAATATGGTTTATCCACAGAACATAAAAGCTAAGGTTCTAGTTGGAGCAGATGGAGTAAGATCTATCGTGAGAAGGTCAAAGAGAGTTAGATCTCCAAAAATAGGTATAGGAATAGAAGGTCATGTAGAGGAGTTAGAAGAATTTGAAAAAGAAAAAGCTTACATCTGGTTTGGAAGAGATATTGTTCCCAATGGATATGCGTGGGCTTTCCCAAAAAAGGATCACTGGAATATTGGCATAGGAAGTTCGAATGTAAAGAATTTTAGACCATACTTAGAAAGATTCAAATCTAGATTTTCGGACATAGAAGATTTAAGAGGTGCAGGCATACCCTTCTCACTTCCTGTGAAAACATATGGTAAAGACTTTGTTCTCGTTGGAGATTCAGCATCCCAGATAATGACTTCTGTTGGAGCTGGAAATCTTACTTCTATGATATGTGGACATGCAGCTGCGGAGGCAATATTTGATCATCTTGAGGGAAAATGCAGCTTATCCAGATATGAATATATTTGGAAAAAGAGACTTGAAAAATTATTTTGTGAAAGTTTGATGATATGCAAACTTGCTGAAATTCTTTCAAGAGCTAATACCAATCTTTCTCGAGCTATGATAAAAATCATGGCAAAGGTGTTCACATAATAATTTTATACCAAAAATGCATACCACTTATGACTAGGAGGGTGATGGTTGGTACCAAAGAAGAAGCTTATTCCAAAGAAGAAGGTCAAGCTGAGAAAGCCAGTTAGAATAAAGTTCAAAACAAATAAGAATCTTTCCAGAAACATCTTCTGTGAGATACCAACAAAAACTTTAACGATAACTATCTATGCTGTCAGATGGTTTTTGTTCCTGATTCTCATCTACATAGTTATAAGCGTAACAGCTATGTTCTTTACAAAGAGCTATGAATTTTTACAACAGATAGTAACATTAAGTCTGGGTGGATTTTTTGGATTTTTCATGGGATATTTCGGATGGTTATTTGCTCACCAGATAACAATGTGGTTAAGTGGAAAGAAAAAAGAAAAGGATGTTTTCAGAAAACTACAATCATACTAGGCTAACTTTAAAGTATAACATTGCATTACAGCATCTTGATGAACAATATATCATCGAATCTCGCTGAATATATATCAAGAGAGTTAAACGCACCACCAGTAGTGGGAGAACTGATTGTATCCGCAATATTATTTGCAATAGCAATAGTAGCAGGGTGGATTGTTTACTTTATCTTTGAGAGATATCTTAAGAGATGGGCAGAGAAAACCGAGACAAAACTTGATGACATGATCCTTCAGAACATCAAGGCGCCTATATATGCTCTTGTTTTTATCATAGGCGTATACTATGCTATATCTCCTTTGTCTATACTTCAACCATACTCTGGATTGATATCTATCTTATTCTCTGTAGCCCAAATATTGGTTGTAGCATTTATAGCTACTAGGGTAATCAACGTTCTCGTTGAATGGTATGCTGAGAAGAGAATAAAAAGAGGAAAAAGATTGAGCGAGCATCTACTCTTCATCTTCAAAAAATCGCTTCAAGCGGTTGTTTATATATTTGCCTTTCTAGCAATACTCGCTGCATTTAATATTGATCTAACCAATGTAGTCGTTGGTTTAGGGGTAGGAGGTATAGCCATAGCTCTAGCTTTACAGAACATTCTCAGTGATGTATTCAGTGCATTCTCCATATACTTCGATAGACCTTTCGAAGTTGGAGACTTCATAGTTATTGGAGACTATATGGGAACCGTAAAAAAGATAGGCATTAAGTCTACGAGGATAGAGCTTCTGCAGGGGGAAGAACTTGTAGTTTCAAACAGGGACTTGGTTAGCGAGAAGATAAGAAACTTCAAGAAGATGAAAAGGAGAAGGATATCTTTTGTTATAGGTGTGACCTATGATACGCCCATAGAAAAATTGAGAAAGATACCTGAAATTATAAAAGAGATAATAGATCCTAAAAAAATTCCCGATGTTGACCACCTGGAGAGAGTTCATTTCAAAGAGTTTGGACCTTACAGCTTGAACTTCGAAATTGTATATTACATGAAGACCAGAGACTACATCAAATATATGGACACTCAGCAAGCAATAAACTTCGCAATCAAGGAGGCTTTTGAGAAGGAAGGAATAGAGATGGCATTCCCAACTCAAACCATATACTTGAATAGAGCAGAAACATGAATATAATTTGCTAAGTTCGCCACAGGCGACATTTTTATATAATAGTTTACATATTAAATAGAATTGTGAGAAAAGTGAAGATTTGTATAGCTCTGCTAATCGTGATGTCAGTCTTTCTTCCAGCGAACTTAATTCAATCGAAGTTTTGTAATACAGGATTGATAGAAAGAGAGAACAATCTCTATCACTTTTCCTTCTGTGGATACGTAAAAACTTTATCTGGAAAACCTGTGGCTAATGCTAGTGTTCATGCCTTCATCAAATACCCATACAGTTACCATACAAGGACAGATTCTTCTGGATTTTATTATTTAGAGGTAGAGATACCAGGATACTATATATTCAGGGTGAGTGCTAAAGGATACACTACAAAAGTCAGAGGAGTACTAACTGGAGAACCGAATACAACAAAATGGGTGAATTTTACATTGTATAAAATACCAAACTCATCAAAAGCACATGAAATCCAGCAAGAACATAAAACATTCAGATCAAAATTATTCAATGACAAGAATATAGCAACACAGATTCTTAACCAAGTGATGCCTTACCTCTCATAAAAGTAGAAAATTAGTTAAGCAGTATGTAAATACGATTTCTCGGAAGATAAAATGATAGAAATACCTATATGGCTATTAGCTGTAATCTTTATAATTTTGGCATACGTAGGATGGAAGATCTTGAAGTTTGCAATAAAGGTCTTTCTGATAATACTGGCTGCATTAATCGCGGTATTCCTCTTGGATTACTTCCATATCTTTTCTTTAATAAAGAGTTTTTTAGCGGGATTTCAAATTCTCTCGAGAATATAATTACATAATTCTCCTATTTCCTCGGGTTCCAACTCCTCTATCCTCTTTTTATAGAATTTTTCACCTATCTCTATGCCATAGTAGTTTTTGACTATTTTCCCCAATGTCTTCCTTCTGTTGGAGAAAACTCGATTTAGGAACTCGTAGAAAAAATTCTCATCCATAACAAAAAAGGCTGGACTCTCTCTAGGTACTATCTCAACTATCGCTCCATCAACTTTGGGTATAGGTCTGAAAGCGGTCTTTGGAACTGTCTCTAATATTCTCGATATGGTTTTGTAATACATAACAACACTCAGTCTCGAGTAATCTTTTGATCTAGGCCTTGCAACAATGCGCTTGGCGAATTCTTTTTGATAGATAATAACAGCTTTCGAAAAATTCGTTTCAAGAAGTTTAAATGTTATTGGTGATGATATCTCAAAAGGAAGATTCGAAACCACTTTGTCAAATTGTATCTCCCTAAGATCAATATCCATCACGTCAGCATGAATTATCTCTACATTTTCTGGTAAAATCTTCTCGAGGTAATTAACGAATCTCTTGTCTATCTCTATAGCTATTACTTTGCTTGCTCTCTCAGCCAATATCTTGGTCAAAATTCCTTTGCCGGGACCTATCTCTAAAACAGTATCTGATTTCGTAATCTCAGCATAATCTACCTCTCTCTTGGCTACTCTCTCATCTATCAGCAGATGTTGTCCCCACTTTCTCATCTTTCTCTCTTAAAGAACGGTCTCGTAAAAAGGTGATACTTCTCATTCGGATCCGATAACTCTATCTCTACCCTCTTGGCTATCAGTTTTTCCGGATGTTTAAGGAAGGGTACCCTATTTGCTATGTCTTCAAAACTTTCGAATGGTTTTTTCTTCCTTTCCTCAAGAATCTCGAAAAGTATCTTCTTTCCTAGTCCTGGAAGTAACTCCAAAGAATGAAACCTAGATGTTATAGGTGGAGCTTCATTGAAGAATTTTACAAACTTCTCTTCGTTCTTCTTCACTATTTCTTCAATAATATAGGGAAGTTCTCCATGAGCTGTAGCTGTAAGCTTATCATAGCTTATTCTGCCTTTTATTTTAGCTACCTTTTCTCTTTTTGCAAGATCTTTTCCTACATAGATTCTCTCGCCTATGGTAAAGTTGACTCCTGATTTTGGCATTATTTCCAGCAGAGTGAACTGGTCCTCTCCTATTCCGTAAACGACAGGATATCTCTTGTGTGGAGGGAGATCGCTTCTTCCTTCTGGTAAGTAATCCAAAACATAGACGTAATCCTCCATGATCTCCCTCCCTCAAATCCTTACTCCAAATACCTCCCAACTATCTCCAATATCTTCTTTATATCCTCATCATCCAAACTAACTCTCTCCTTTGCAAATATAACTTTAACATCATCTTCATGAGTTGGTAGGAGATCAGCTATCTTATATGCGTGCTTTTCTTCTAACTTTTCAACTTCTTCCATTAATTCCTTAATCAGTTTCTTCGTTTGGGTTACGGATAATCTGGCAAAGGCTTCAGCATGTTTTAAAGCGGTTTTCTGCTCGTAGGTGAGCTCTCCTCTCTCCTTCTGAATCCTTTTCAGGATATTTTTGACTTCAGCGATTGATACGAATCTTTCATTCTCTTTCATTACATCACCCTTTTGAGATGTTCAGGAAACACCAGTAAAACCTTATGTTTACCACCAACTTTTACTCCAACTTTATACGCATTCCCTTGCTTTCCCTCTATCTCTCCTGTAAATCCCTGATATCTTGGATGTGGCATACCCTTGTGGAAAGAGGGATCTATATCTATACAGACTTTTTCCCCTATCTCAAATTCCTGTAACCCTCTGGTTATAGGTCTCTTTTCTCTTATCTTCTTCCTAAGTTTTCTTCTTGTCTTGCTTCTAAATCCTTTCGATCTTCTAACCATTTTCACTCACCTTCCACGGCTACTACATCGAGTTCTTTAACCTCACATCTTGATCCCAACATCTCGGCTATGCTTGGTCTTGTTCTTCCTTCGTCGCCAGATACTAACTCTTTTATGTATGTTCCTGACTCTGCTTTTATCTCTATTAAAGCTTCTCTTCCTTTAACCCATATCGGCTTACATCCATATATCTTTTTTTCTCTTATCTTGCCCGCTCTTCTATGAGCCACTCTGAGAGGAGTCTTCTGCTTTATAATCTTTCCTTCCAGAGAAGACAAAACCTCTTTTAATCTTTTCTCCTGGATTTCTACATCTGAAACTATCCTTGCATGATAAACCTTTGAAAAACTCTCCTCTTTCAATCTTCTTATCTCATCTTTATTTGAGTATCTAAGGTTCACAACTTTGACCTTTCCTTTAGCGTACTCATTTATCTTTTCTTCCAATTTTCTAATATCTACTCTCCTTTTCTTAGGATTCTTAATCTCTAAAACAAAAGGTCTTCCATTCCCCAACATCCTAGCATCTATATCCTCTCTACCACATCCATGAAATGATTCATCATCTCCCTGAAACTCTTCTAGAGCTTTTTTAGCTATGATTTCTTCGACGCTTTCGAAGTATTGCTTTCCGGTATAGTTGCATTTTCTACATCCAATACCTCTACATATCCTACAAGGCCACTTAGTCTGAGGAATTCCTCTAACAAGTTTCAGATATCTGCCATATAGGTATACTGGAGTTACTTGCAAAGTTACATGATCAAATCTGGTATCAATTATGACATTAATATCATAATCAGAGTAAACGAGTTTTTTTCCTGTCCTTCTCTCCAACTCCTTTCCTATCTTTCTGTTAAGCCACGTCTTTATATCTCTGAAATCCTCCGATATACTTCTTCTTATCTTCTCCTCCTTCTCTATTATATCTGCATCGATCTTTGTTCCTATAGAGAAGGTGTCAAACTCGTACCCATCCAATTTTTCTTCAATAAGGTCGACAAACTTTTCTATCTCTCCAGATAAGCCTTCACACACATTGCACTCTACAGGATCAACTATTCTTATGTCTCCTTTTCCTCTAAATATCCTAAGAAAACATTCTCTACACAATCTCTGAACAGTTATCATTACTACATCTCGTCAATCTTTCTTGCAACTTCTTCAGCCACTTCTAGGGTTGAGCTGTTTCCTCCCATATCATATGTTCTTACTTTCCCTTCCTCTATGACCTTAGCTATTGCATTCTCTAGCTTCTCGGCCCAATTTTTCTCTCCAAGCCAGTCAAGCATAAGTTTTACAGATAGAAGCATTGCCATAGGATTAACCTTGTATTGTCCAGCATACTTTGGAGCTGAGCCATGGGTAGGTTCAAAGAGAGCATAGTTTTCCCCCATATTTGCGCTAGCCGCAAATCCTAGACCGCCAACAAGCTGTGCTGCAAGATCAGATATTATATCTCCAAACATGTTGGAGCATACCAGTATATCATAATTCTGTGGATTTTTCACCAACCACATAGCCATCGCATCTACATTAACCTCTCTGTACTCTATATCAGGATATTCCTCTGCTATTTTCCTAGCTTCTCTAACCATAAGACCCCCTGTCTCTCTGAGAACATTTGGTTTTTCAACGAGGGTTACGCTCTTTCTGTTGTGCTCTCTTGCATACTCAAAAGCCTTTCTTACTATTCTCTGGCAAGCTTTCTTTGTAAAAACTCTGCATGTTATTGCCATCTCATCATTTGGCACATCCTTGAATCTCTTCATCTTCTCATTCAGCATCAAAGCATTTTTAACCTCATCTGGGACAGGATGAAACTCTACGCCTGCATAAAGACCCTCGGTATTTTCTCTAAAAACGATTATATCTATATCATCTCTATAATTCAGAGGATTTCCCTTATATGCCTTACAAGGTCTCATATTAACATAGAGATCAAACTCCTGTCTTATCCTGACTATGGCACTGGAATACTTTATTCCTTTACCTCTCAGCTCTGGAGATAGTTCCTTTTCAGCATCTTCTGGAGGTTTAGAAGTTATGGCTCCAAACAGGCAACAATCTGTTTCTCTCAACAGTTCTAGGGTTCTATCTGGTAAAGGATTTCCTTCCTTTTTCCAGAACTCCCATCCAACATCTCCATATATATACTCTGCATCTATGTCGATGTGATCAAGGACAAGCATCGCTGCATCCATAACGTCCTTCCCTACTCCATCTCCTGGTAGTACAGCTATATGATACTTGGCCATCGGAGAGTGAATAAGTTTATATTTTAAAAATGATGTGCATGGTCGAATGTTGAATGACAGGAAAGGAGAGATACTGGAAATATCAATATCTTTGGTAGGGATATTTCTGCTTTTTTATCTTCTCTGGTCAATAGATTTTAGAAAAATTATTGATACGATATCTAAAGCCAATCTTTATCTGATAATACTATCAACACTACTACTCTTGGTAAGGATTCCTCTAAGTGTTTATAAGTGGAATATTTTGGCTAGGGATCAAGGCGTGGATGTTGGATATCTAAAAATGATGAAATTCTATCTCATTGGATTCTTTTTCACGAACGTGACGCCTGGCGGTGTAGGGAATTACATAAGAGTAAAATTTTTACATGACCTTGGGAGAGATTTTAGCGTAGCTATATCTAATATTGTTATAGACAATCTAATAGAGCTGATATCACTTCACACCTTAGCACTTATCGCTTTATCTGTGTTTTTTCCAGAAAAGACGGGTCTGATTCTTCTGATTCTACTTTTGATGGGAACCGCTGTTATACCTTTATTACTTCTTCTTGGAGGCAAAATAGGTGGGAGATTGACAAAAAGTCTTGTTCTTTCTTTTGTTCCAGCAGAGTATAGAAAGTTAGTCAGAGAAAATATAGACAAAATATTCGGTAAACCTCCATCTGTTAGGTCTATAGCTATTTCGTTCGCTATATCTATATTTACTTGGATGGTATGCTTCATCCAAATATATCCAATTTTCCTGTCTCTTGGTATAGGTATCGATATTTTCGATTCCCTTTCTCTATGGTCCATCTCTATATCACTGTCAGCCCTTCCAATAACAGTGGGGGGTCTTGGTGTTAGGGAGTGGTTTATGATATATTTATCATCGAAATATGCTATATCAAGAAGTTTGGCCATCTCTGCTTCCCTTCTTGGATATTTCATCGCTTTCTTTGTTCCTTCGATAATCGGTGGTCTACTGTTTATACCTCGTCTTTTTCCAAACCTCAGAGACGACAGGAGGAGGTAGCTCTCTCCCATAGTTATCGACTTTATCTACGATCTTTGCATCGACATCCAAGTTTAATTCTCTCGAGAAGACTTCCCTAGTTTTTCTCAATATCTCTTCATGATTTTTGCATTCCTCATCTAATACCAGTTTTATAGACAGATCGTTTCTACTCCTTTGTACTATCTGGAATTGCCTGAGATCCTCAGATCTTAGTTCTCTCATTACGTTCATTATTAGCGTCGTGGCAACGAAAGGAGATATTACTCTTCCATCTGGAAGAACGATCGCATCTGCGGCTCTGCCCTCTATCCTTTTCACAACCTCTGTGTTGATTCCACAGTTGCATTTCTCATCCGTAGTTGTAACTATATCTTCTAGACCAGAGTATCTTATTATCGGCGTATCTCTCCCATAGAGTCGTGTTGCAACAACCTTTCCACCTTCTCCCGGAGAAACAGGTTCTCCATAGCTATCAAGGATCTCAAGATATATGAGATCAGAGTTAATGTGATAAAAACCTTCCTTGCATTGGAACATTGCAGTATCAATTTCTATACTTCCATACACATCCACAACCTTTACACCATAGGCATCTTCTAAAAAATTTCTGGTGTAGTTGTCCAAAACATATCCAGACGATCCAACGAACTTTACCTCGCTAAGGTCTAATCCTTTTTTCATAGCCTCTCTAGCCATCTCGGCTAATACAACAGGATAGCCAAATATAGCAGTCGGTTTAAATTTTCTGAAGATTTCAACCATATCACCAATATCTTTATCAAATGGTACAAAAATGAAATTCCTGTAAAGTTTCGTTACACCAATTCTGTCTAAAAGGTTTATACTCTTGTAATCGTAACTATTCTCTACCGCGAAATCTCCTATTACCATTATTCTTTCTTTTCGATAATTGATACCATGCGCCTTAAATACTCTTAAAGAAAGGATGTACCCTCTTATGATACTTGCCAGGTCTCGATATATTCTCGTTGGTTTTCCCGTCGATCCGGAGGTACTCATCAATACCAGATCACATCTTTTCCTGTTGTCTATAATATCATCTGGGAAACCTCTTTTTATCTCTCCTTTGCTTACCAAAGGAAGTTTGCGAATATCTTTTATTGTTCTAACCCCTGGGATATCTCTATACTTCTCTCTATAGAGAGGAATTCTCTTGGAATACTCAAAAATTTTCCTGAACATGCGATTCCTGTATTTTTCTATCTCCTTCTCGTTTTCCCATATTCTACCAATATCAAAAATCGCCGATTCCACTATATCTACAATACTGGAAAATCTAAGCATCCTAACAGTGAATGTTAGATTTCATTAAAATATTTATCTCCTTAATTCTCCTAAGGTCGTTATTCTTTCAGCAAATGCGTTGAACTTATGGATGGATTCCTCGCTTTCACTTCTTACCACAACCAGAGTATCGTCTGGTAGATGTCTGTATTCGCTAACAATATGATTCAGCACATCTCTGACAACATCCTCAACAAATTTTGGATTTTTATGAGCCTTTATAACGAGCTCGCCTTCCTCCTTCCTCTTCAAAATACCATATGTTGGGCTGCTAAATGACTTCTCTACCATCTCTATAAGGTCATTTGCCTCGATATCCGTATTTTCTGGAACCTCTATCATAAGGGTTGTGATATTTCTTTGGTTATGGGTAGGGGTTATAGCATGATTTTCACCAAGTAAGGCCTTAACAACTTCCATTGCACAAGGACAGGTGGTCATACCTATAACCTCTACTCCTATAAGCTTTCTTACGCTTTCCCCTCTTTTTCCTCTAGCCTCAGCTATCAGCTTGTATGGTTCTGTTTCTTTTCTGCCAGATATGCTTTCTCTTTCCAAAAAATAGTCTGCCTTTGCCCTTACCTCGGCGAATGTTGCATACTCGTGTCTGTCCAATAACTTTCTAACTAGAGATGCACAGAAATTCTCTAGAGAGTCTATGGGTCTCTTTCTGCTAGTTTCTACTAAATCAGTAGCAAGTTCCACGTTTCTAGACATATGGCTTCCTTTTTGAGATGCCGGAAGATCAACGAACATATCTATCTCTGTTGGTAACGTTATGATCTCATCTGATCCTGGTCTTTTAACATAAACAAGTTTCTTTATCCCCTTAACACCAACTCTAGTGAGCTTAAATTTAAGATGGGATGGCTCAGATTGTATATCTGGGATATCTATGCTTCTCATCAATTCATGATAAAAAGATAAGTTGATTAATCTTCCTATAAGAGCATCAACAAAAGATAAAAAGTATAAATGCACTTTCTATTCTGCTAGCAAGCCGCTGTGGCTCAGC
>JAPDJO010000065.1 GCA_029259115.1 Thermoplasmatota archaeon
CCGGAAGAACATACGACCAGATAAGGATGTGTGTCGCTTATTCAAATATGAATGTCAAACTTTTCGTTACTCACGCAGGATTGAGCGTTGGTAAAGATGGAGTAAGCCATCAGATGCTTGAGGATCTTGCTTTAATGAGGGTACTGCCGAACATGAAGGTCTTTGCTCCAAGTGACCCGTATCAAACAGGGAGAATAGCTGAACTTATGGCTGAGAACTATGGGCCGATGTATGCAAGGATAGGCAGAGAACCAATGTATGTGATTTATGATAAAAAGGAGATCGAGGACATAGAGATAGGAAAAGCAGTAGAGGTAAGAGATGGAGATGATGTAACAATCCTAGCTCATGGAACCATGCTCTACGAAGCCATAAAGGCGGCGGAGGAGCTTGAGAGGAAAGGAATATCTGCCAGAGTTTTAGATATGTGGTCCATAAAACCATTTGACAGAGATGCTGTTCTCAGGTCAGCGAGGGATACGGGTAGAATTATCGTGGCTGAGGAGCATTCTGTAATAGGCGGTCTTGGAAGTGCAGTATCTGAGTTTCTCATGGAAAGAGGAATAAATGTCAGGTTCAGGATGATAGGAATCAGGGATGTATTCTGCGAATCCGGAGAGCCGTACGAACTTCTCAGAAAGTATGGTCTATCAAGAGAAAACATCATCAAAACAGCGGAGGAACTGGTGAAGGGATAGTTTTTTTGAGATGTTTTATAGGCGATGATGGGTATTTCACTTAATGTTCCGAAGATAAATGAAGTTAAGCCGAAAGCTCAATTTGGGCGAAGTGGTAAAGCCTTTTATCCGCTGTTGTGCGAAGTTGCCGAGATTCTTAGGAAAATATTCCCTGAATTTCAACGTAGTTAATATTACCGTTTTTAATATCTTCTTTTAGAGCCTCTTTAATTTCTCCTTTCGCAGAGAAATATATAATTTGCCATCCTAATTCAGAAATTTTCCTTAACATTTCAATTTGTCGTTGTAACCTATCTGGATCAGCTTTTATGAATGGGTCATCCATAATAAAAAATCCTTTTTTGTCTTTCAAGAGTTTTTCTCCAAGGGCAAGTCGAATAGAAAGATATAATTGGTCGTATGCACCCCCTGATAGTTTTTCTGCTTCTAATATTACTCCATCCTTACGTTTAACTTCAATTTTCCCTGTCTCTTGATTAAAAGTAACTTCCTCATAAAGACCGTCTGTTATTTCATTAAAATACCTTGAAATGGGACTTTCCTTACCAAAAAGCTCAGAAACCTTTTCTTTTTCTTCTGCTTCTATTTCTTCAAAAATTTCTATGAGTTCTAATACATCGTCTTTGTTACGTTCATTTTCATTTATAAACCTTTGCAGTTTCTCTTTAATTGCTTCCAGATCCACCAGTGTTTTGCAGTATAAATATTCCTTTTCCAATCGCAGAATTTCATTTGCCTTTCGCTCTACTTCCTCCATCTCTTTTTGAATCGATTTCATATTCTCTTTTAACGTTTCCAATTCTTGTTCAAGTTTCTGTCTTTTCTTTTCCAGCTTTGATGCAGTAGTTTCATTATATTTTACATCCTTTGCTTTATCCTTATACTCTTCCAGCTTTCTGATTTCTTCATCCCAAAATAGAATGTTTTCTTCTAATTCTTCGTCTTTTTTTCCAAAGTGGCTTTCCAAAACGCTTTTTTGGCTTTTGATTAACCCTTCAACTTCCTGTTTCGATTCAAGTCCCTTGCTATAGTCTTCCAAGGAATCTTTTCCTGACTTTATTTTTATCTCATTTATTTTCTTTTCAGTACCTTCAATCTTATCTTCTATTTCTGGTATGCATTTATCTCGTAATTCCTTGATTTTCTCTTCTAAATTTTCTTTTTTTATTTTCATCTCTTGTAGTTCAAGGTTTTTCTTTCTATATACATCATCAAATTTCTGAACATTTGAAAGAATCTCCTCGATATCTGTAGCATCCAACTTAAATTTTGCGAGCTCAAACCTAATCCTTTCAAATTCTCGGGAAAGCCAAGCTTTATTGTTCACAAACTGGAACTTAAATATTACCGACACTCCCCCTAAGATTAAAAATAATATCGTCAAAATGTAAAATAATAATGATGGACTGAAGATACAACCGAATAAAGATATTCCAAATAAAATTGTAGAAATTATTCCAAGTGGGGTAAAAAATTTGCTTTTACTTTCCTGTTGTACTAACTCTATGCTTTTGCTCTCATAATTCTTCAAAGCGGGTCTAATTTCTTCGTCTAATTTTTTTCTTCTCCCTTCTAGAATCTGAAAATTTCCTTCTAATTCACTTAATTTTTCGCTTATCTCCTTAAGTTCCCTTTCTTTTTCCTTAAGTTCAGCAAGTAATTTTTCTTTTTCCTTACTATATCTTTTGATGTCTTTCTCACTATCTCTCCATAATTGCTCATCTTCCTCATTGTAAATATTCAAATCCTTAAGTTTTTCTAATGCCTTTTTGAGATTGTCCAGCGCTTTTTTCCCTTCCTCGTATTTTTCTCTTTTTCTGGCATCTTCAAAGTTTTTTATTTCTTGTTTAATCCTTTTTATCTCTTCTTCTAACCTTACAGACTCTTCTTCAAGTTCATCGAATCCCTTTTCTTTAACCTCACTACTTAAACTCTCAATTTTCTCTATAAGCTTCTTCGCTTCTTCTACCCTTGTTTTTAATTTTTCATCTTTAATATCCCTAAACATGCCTGTTGGTGTTATTTTACCCATTTCCCTAAGAATCCCTTTTATTTTGGAGATTTCTTCCGTCCTTAACCCTGTGAGACGATCTGTTACATTGGTATAAAATTCACTCTCCCGAGCGATAGAGAGATCACTATTTCTTATCACGAAGATATTGCGACATTCTGAGGAAGTTAAATCTGCGATTTTTGTTAAATTTCCCCTTTCTGGCAACTTGATTTCTTTACCTTTATCGTCTTCTATAATTACATAACCTTCTGGATTTTCCTCTACCCGATCTATGCGTTCAAAATCCCTGACATTTCGCCCCAATAATAACTTTACCAGAGCGTCTATTGTAAGCGTTTTACCATCTTCGTTTTTACCCCAAAATAGATTGAAATTATGTAGTGAGATTCTACCTGTATTCGGTAGAGGACCATATCGCATTATCGAGAATTCTTTTATTTTCATGATCTTACCTCCATCATTGCTTTTATTACCAGCTCACGCAATCGTTTCTTCTTTTCTTCATCGTAATCAGTTTGTTCAAGTTTCTTTATGAAGCTTTTAAACAAGTCATCTTCAAGTATTGCACGAATATCCTTGAATTCAAAACGCTCTTCTGCTACCGATTTCCCTCTGATAATCTCTTTTATTTGTTTTACAAGTTCGGATTCACTTATTTTAATCTTCTCACTGTTAATATATCCCTTGGTTGCCAAGATAATACTTGCTTCAGAATGTACTCCTTTGAGATGTTCTTCTATTATCTCAACTGGATGTTTTTCTATAAAAGGGTCAAGTTCTATTACCACTTCTTCAAAATGAAAAGTATCAAGAGGATATTCCTTAGGCGGCTTTCCAACTTCAAAAATATTTACTTTTCTTTGCCCTACTTCTCTTTTAGTTATTGAGACAGGTGATCCGGGATAAACAAAGTATCCCCCATCTTCTAATGGCCATATATCAAATTTTGAATGGAGATGTCCAGCAAGCACATAGTCAACATTTAAATCCTTGAAATAAGAAAGTTTGACAGGCATGTATCTTTTTTCACCTTCTTCTCCAAAATCTTTCCTTGAAAAGAATGCATCAAGCAATTCCCCATGATAGAGCAAGATATTTCTCTTATCTGTAGCTAAATTATTTTTTAATGAGTGGAGCTTATTGAGAATTTTCTCACCTTCTATGTCTTCAAAAGGTAATCCCCATATCATTAGATCCTTATATTCAAAAGGTTCATCTAAATCCGTTAAAACAATTGTATCTTCACCAAAATACATACCGCTTTTATATGCTTCACTATCGTGATTTCCTGGAATTAAAATTATTTTGAAACCATTGTTTGAAAAAATTTTCCTTATTTTAGGTCTTAGAATTTCTGCATCAATGCCTTTATCAAAAAGGTCTCCACTTATCACGAAGAGTTCAATTTTTTCTTTCTTTCCAATCTCAATTAACCTTTGGAGGGTCTTCCACCTCTCATCTCCATATTCCCTCAAGTGAATATCTGCTGTATGAAGTATCTTCATTTTTATTCACCCACTTTTAAGGCAATTTCGGACAACGAGTATTTCACACAACTTTTTATTCGTATAGTCTCTCAAAGGGAAGTTAAAGCGAAATTTTACAGAATCAAATTTCATGTAATTTCCATGGACTCAGATGTTAAAAATCTTACGTCACAAGAACGATATGATGCAATAGGAAAAGATTTGTCTAGGTAGCAAAAAATTATCTGAAGATCCAAAATCCATCTAAAAACTGCGCCCTCCGTCCATCTACACTCACTTCCTCGTCACAATCTGTATGACATCTCCATCCATCAGGATATGATCGAGACCAACCTTCTGACCCTGATATTTGACTGATTTACCCCAGACCCGGGCATATTTGAACTTTCTTATGAAGTCCTTGTGAAGCCTCTTACAGACATCCTCTATCCTGTTGCCCTCTCTCAGTATCATCGGTTTTGAATAATCCACTTCTCCTTTTGGTGGCTTTGTAAATACTCTTATGAGCCTGAGATTCTCATATATCGCTTTCCTCAACTCTTCTATCCCATGTTTGTATTTTGCAGAAACAGGCAGAACTCTCCATCCCTTTGATTCTATGAATTTTACAGTTTCTTCAACCCTTTCTTCATCCGCCAGGTCTATCTTGTTGAGAACCACTATCGCAGGGATGTATACCCTATTACTCATGAAGGAATCTATCAACTGCTCCTCTGTCAAATCATCTCTTATTATGATGTCCGCATTGACGAAATATTCGGATGCTATACCTCTTATCTCCCTTTCCGATAATCTGGTATCTGCTGGCTTGAATACTCTTATACCACCCTCCCCTCTTCTCACCACCTTAACATAAGGTTTCTCCTGATTCAATCTGAAACCAGCCTGATAAAGCTCTTTTGATATCACTTCCATCTGACTCTCCGCTCCCTCTATATCCAGTATTATTATCAGCATATCCATGGTTCGTAAGGCAGATAGAACCTCCCTTCCCCTCCCTCTTCCTTCAGATGCCCCTTCCAGTAATCCCGGAAAATCCAGTATCTGAATCTTTGCCCCATTGAACTCCATCATACCAGGAATCGCTTCGAGAGTGGTGAAATCGTAGTCTCCTATTTTGCTTTCTCTTTCGACAAGCGCATTGAAAAGCGTACTTTTTCCAACACTTGGAAAACCAACTATGCCAACGCTTGCATCACCTTCTTTCTTCACGGAAAAACCTTTTCCCGGCCTTCCTTTCGATTTCGCTTCCCTCAGTTCTTCCCTGAGTCTCGCGAGCTTGGCTTTGAGTTTACCGAGATGATGCTCCGTTGCTTTATTCTTCTGTGTCTTCAGAATCTCCTCTTCTATTTCCTTTATCTTCCTCTTTATCTCCTCAATGTCTGCCATGCTACTTTGTTATATGAGTCCCAGTTTCCCCTTTTAAAGCTTCCCATGCATGATCGATATCTGCTATTATTGCCCTCTCGCCACCATTCTCCAAGAATCTAATAGCTGCAAGAATCTTTGGACCCATGCTCCCAGCGGGAAAGTGTCCATCTTCGTAGAACTTTTTTATCTCTTCCAGATTAACCTTCCTCAAAGGTTCTTGATCCTCAGATCCATAGTTGAGATATACGTAGGGAACATCAGTCAGAATAAGCAAAACATCTGCACCAATAGCCTCTGCAAGCCTCTCAGCAGAGAGATCTTTATCTACCACCGCCTCTCTACCATCAAGACCCCATCCTTTTCTTTCTACAACCGGCATGCCTCCGCCGCCGGCTGCGATTACAATAATTCCATCATCAAGCAGGGCTTTGATTATGTTTGCTTCGATAATGGCTTTTGGATCAGGAGAAGGAACAACAATCCTCCATCCATTCTTTTGCTTTGTCATCTGATATCCGTCTTTGAGTAGCTTCAAAGCTTGGTCTTCGTTGAAATAAGGCCCTATAGGTTTCGTTGGATTTTCAAATGCAGGATCTTTATCATCAACAAGGACTTGAGTAACTATGGTAACTACATCTTTGTTAATTCCTTCTTTTCTGAGAGCATTTGATAAGCACTGCTGAATCATATACCCAATCAACCCCTGACTTTCAGCGACGCATATCCCTAAAGGCATTGGAGGAACTAGATCTCTGCCAGCTTGGTTTTGGAGAAGTATAGCCCCTACCTGCGGACCATTACCATGGGTTAAAACAACATCCCAACCATCTTTTATGATTTTAACTATAGACTTAACGGTCTCTCTAGTATTTGCAAACTGTTCATATATAGTTCCTTTCTGTCCAGGCTTAATTAAAGCATTGCCTCCAAGTGCTATCACTGCTCTCTTTGTCATGTATGGGAAAATTACAGATGCATATAAAAAGGTGAGGGAATTCTGTATCTGATGAAAGAGATTTATACCATAGGAACGAGCAACAGAGATCTTGATGAGTTCATTCGCATCCTGAAATCGTTCAATATAGAGTTGATTGTAGATGTAAGAAGGTTTCCAACAAGTAAATTTGAGTATTTCAAAAAGGAAAACTTGGAGATCGCTCTGAGAGAGAATGATATAGGATACAGATATCTAGGGGATTCACTTGGAGGTTTTAGAGAAGGTGGGTACCAAAGATATATGGAAAATGAGGATTTCAAAAGAAGTTTTGAACAACTGCTATCTCTCGCTGAGAGACATAGAGTTGCTATATTGTGTAGAGAAAAATTTCCATGGAAGTGTCACAGATGGTTGATTAGCAAAAGATTAACCGAAGAGGGATATAAGGTTATACATATCCTGGATGAGAAAAAGACATATGTTCATAAAACCTTAAATTAGGAGAAAATGAAAATAGATCTGGTTTGGTTCGACTCGCTTGGCGCAAAAAGTTCCTGCGTGTTTGTAGAAACTGAGGATATCAAAATAATAATCGATCCTGGAATTGCAGCGATGCAACCAAGCTTTCCAGCTTCAGATTATAAAAAGATTTTGTGGAGAGAGCAGGGAAGGAGGAAGATCAAGAGTTTTTTGAGGAAGGCTGATGCAGTAATTATATCTCATTATCATTTTGATCATTTCCTGCCCAAAGATGTCAATCTCTACAGAGGAAAGACACTCTTCGTGAAGAATCCAAATGAGTATATAAACGAGTCTCAAAGGAAAAGAGCTGTGGATTTTTTCAGTAAAATCAGTAAAGATATCTCTGGTGTAGAGCTTGAAATGGAGAAAACGCTTACTAGAAAATTTAGAGACTGCATGGATGATCTAAAAATCTCAAAGGAAAAGGATTTTGGAGATTATAAGGATAGAAGGAGAGAATTATTGAACGAAGGTAGAAGATGGTTCAAGAAATTATCTGAAAGATGGAATTCATGGAGATACATCAAGGAAATGGAGTATGATGAGATAAAAACAGTCTATCCTGAGGAAAAAGAATTCAAATTTGGAAATACTAGAATAAAATTTTCTCGACCTTTATTTCATGGCGTGGAATACTCTAGAGTTGGGTGGGTGTTTTATACAGTAATAGAAGATGCTAATACCAAGATTTTGCACTCCAGCGATCTCAATGGTCCGATTATAGAAGATTACGCTGAGATGATAATCAAAGAAGATCCTGATATTATTATACTGGATGGACCGATGACATACATGTTTGGATATCTTTTGAATAGAACTAATCTGAACAGAGCTATCACTAATGCAAAGAGGATAGTTGAGGAATTGGATTTTGAGCTGATGATCTATGATCATCATCTGCCAAGAGAGCCAAGATTTAGGGAGAGAACAAAAGAGGTATGGGATACAGCAAAGAGACTGGGAAAGAAAGTTTTGACAGTTGCTGAATATCTGGGTCACTTACCAAAAGTTCTGGATTTAAGTTGAGCTACAGCAACGCCTATAAGAACTATTGATGCAAAAACGATATCTCTTACACTCAAAATTTCTCCGAGCATGAAATAAGAAAATATGATAGCGAATACCGGAATAAGGTATGTGAATATTATAAGGTGAGACAGTTCTTCTTCGTAGAGTATCATGTAGTAGAGAATAGCAGCAATAAAGCTAGCCAATATAGACAGGAGAAGAATATAGATCCATACATCCATGCTGAAAGAAAATATCATACTCATGTCCTCTAAGAAGATATTCGAAGCAAGGAGCATGAAGAAGCCAAATGTTGTTTCGAAGCAGAGCAAATCAAAAGCTGGAATCTTTGATAGACCTTTTTTCAGTATAATTCCAGATATTGCATAAGATATGCTAGATACGAGTATCAAAGTGTTACCAAATGTATTGAGATCAAAAGAGAGGCTGCCCTTAGTTGATAAGAGTATTGTTCCAGTTAAAGCAATGAGCGAACCTATGATCTTGTTAATGGTTTTAGTTTCTTTCAGAAAGATAAATGCCAGAATAATCGTAAAAACTGGACTTGTGGACTGAATGACACTTGATATCGATGCAGTAGTATAAAGCATCCCAATGTTTTGGGATATGTTTGGAAGGAATATTGTAAAGAAAGCTAGTGTGAGAAATAGCTTTAGATCCTCCTTGGAATAATTCTTATAGCTCTTTCTTAAAATCACGATGATTAGCATGGGGATAAAAACTATATGTCGAAGTGTTGCCAATGTTATCGGAGGTACTCCGTAGTTTAATAGTAACTTTACAAGAGGATAACTAAGGCCCCATATAAGCATTGAGATCAAGATCAGTATAGTTTTAATGCTGTCCCTCATTCTTGAGGAGAATAGAGAGGGTGTTTAAAAATCAGAATGCTGGCTTTCTGTTCCAGAGTCTTCTGAAGGTTATCAGCAAAAGAACTACTGAAAAAATTAAGAAAGTTACGCCACAGTAAAGATAGAATGGATCTTGGAAAAAAATTTTTAAGTTTGGGATACTCTCTCCACCATCAGGTGACATATATACTTTTCCCGTGGTGTTACTTTCCTCCTCTGGTAGTGCTTCACTCGAAGTATAGTCGGAATCTTGGTTAAAGGCATAGCAAACATTATCAGCTTGATTTAGAATCGTGTGATTCTTGGCTATATTCTTCAATTTCTTCTCAGAAAAAGGTATCATAGAATGATTGTATGGTATTGTTATATTCCCCGTTTCATTACTTACTAGAGTATCGTTAAGACTTCTCTCTGTAGGAGATACATACATGTCCTTACCTATATCGATATAGAAGCCGTTTCCGTAAATGATTATCTGTGCTATACCTGCAAGGAGGAAGAGGAAAGATAAGCAGAAGGTTATAACTATCTTTGTGTTATCTGGGTGTAAGAGAGAGGATCCTTTCCAGGATAACTTATAGTAAGTCCATTTGTGTCCCTCCCTCTCTATCTTCTTAACAAGATCTGCCTGAACAAGCTTGTTCATATGCTCAAGTACCGTTGTTTTACTCAAACCGGTCTTTCTGGCTATCTCAGATAGGTTCATCTTCCTTCCATCTAGAGCTTTCAAAATCTCTAGTCTTGCATCAGAAGCTAGAGCTTTGAATGTCTCCTTATCTATCGTTACCTTTGCCATCTAAAATTTCTTAGATTTTTATGTTTAAAAACGCTTTTGCTTTTGTTAGGATTTTTCCTAACACCTGTTTGGCTTTTACCTAACATTTTCTTAGGCATTATATACGAATTTTTCCATAAAATTGTTTGGTGATATGAATGAGAAAGATAGCAAAAATATGTTTGGCGGTGGTAGTTGTTGGAGCTGTAGTAGGTCTTGCACTCTTTGGTGCGATGATAAATAGATGTACAGCAACATCCGCAATTAAAGATAACGAAATTTCAATAGATGGTTACTATTTGTTGAAAGAGTCGGCAACAAATGAAACTCTTAACATCACTTGCATACTATACCTAACAAACAGATGGAACAACTCTGGAGATATACGTATCGTAGCTTATGTTATGGACTCTAAGGGGCTTGCTGAATACAGGACCGGTGTAGAAATTGGGAGTATAGATATAAACAAGACAGAGGAAGTTAGCATACCTATTGTTCTAAGGGAGGGCAGCAGAAGGATAGATATACTGATATTCGAAGACGGTTTGCTCAAAATGAAAGGCTACATCTACATAGATGTGTTTTACAATCCGAATCCCTACATAGATAAAGAACAGAATGACTTGGTGGAGGCTTGGAACTGCCGTATAACATCATCCTCCTTTCCTTCGATTTCACATCCTATAGAGATTGCAAGGACAGAAGACTAGAAACCATTAAATTCTCATTCTCTTTTTCTTAAAAATCAATGACACAACATCTGGTAGATCTCCTCATATCGTGTGGAGCAATAAAATTTGGAGAATTTGTACTTACATCTGGTAAAAGGAGCAACTACTATATAGACATAAAGCAGGCAAGCACTAATCCTAAAATATTGAGAATGATAGCTAAGGGGATGAAAGATTACACCACAGGCTATGATGTTATAGCGGGAATGGAACTCGGAGCGGTTCCTATAGCTGTGGCACTCTCCCTAGAATCAGAGAAGCCTTTTGTTATAGTGAGAAAGCAGGAGAAAATTCATGGTACAAAGAAACTAATAGAAGGCGAAGATGTTAATGGCAAAAAGGTTTTGGTTGTCGAGGATGTAACAACAACTGGTGGATCTGTGATCAGAGCTGTAAAAATCCTGAGAGAGAATGGAGCCATTGTAGATAAGGTAATTACGGTTGTTGACAGAGAGGAAGGAGCAAAGGAGAGGTTAAACGAGGAGAATGTAGAACTAATCCCGCTTGTAACCAAAAGTGAAATTTTAAAAAAGTGTTAAAAACACCTTTCTTATTCTGAGCTTGGGGAGGCAATTGATAAAGGTATTAGTTGTAGGCGGCGGCGCAAGGGAGCATGCAATATGCGATGCTGTTTGTAAATCTGAAGATGTGGAGCTCTTTTCTGTCATGCACAATAGAAATCCAGGGATAATGAAGCTTTCAAAAGATTTCAAGATAGCAAAAGAAACAAGCGTAGATAATGTTGTTGAATTTGCTTTGTCAAAGAATATTGATCTTGTTCTAATAGGACCAGAGGCTCCTCTAGAGGCTGGTCTTACAGATGCTCTAAGAGAAAAAGGTATTCAGGTATGTGCTCCTACAAAAGATGCCGCAAGAATAGAAACAAACAAGGAGTGGATGAGAGAGATAATGGACAGATACAGGATACCTGGACAAATAAAACACAAAAGTTTCAATGATCCAAAGGAGGCAAAAAAGTTTATTGAGCAATTGAATGGTAACGTTGCTGTTAAACCTATAGGATTGACTGGAGGAAAGGGAGTAAAAGTTGCTGGCGATCATTTTTCAAGCATAGAAGAAGCTTCAGAGTACGCAAAAGAAGTTATAGAGAAAAAGATAGGTGGAGAGGCAAAGGTTCTTATAGAGGAGAAATTGGAAGGAGAGGAGTTCACTTTGCAAGCATTCTCTGATGGTAAATCTATATTTCCTACACCAGCGGTTCAAGATCATAAAAGATTACTACCCGGAGATAAAGGTCCTAATACTGGAGGTATGGGATCATACTCTGCAGAAAACTGGATACTGCCTTTTATGGAGAAAAGCGATTATGAGGAAGGCGCAATGATCCTGCAGAGGGTTATAGAGGCTTTGAACAATGAGGGATGCCCCTTCATTGGTCCCATCTATGGCCAGTTTATGCTTACAGCAGATGGACCAAAGATAGTAGAGATAAATGCAAGATTTGGAGATCCTGAAGCCATGAACATTTTACCCATATTAAAAGGAGATTTCGTCGAAATATGTTTTAATATGGCAGAAGGAAATCTTGCAAGATCTAAAATAGATTTCGAGAGAAAAGCTACAGTATGTAAATATGTTGTACCAGAAGGATACGGTATCAAAAGCATGACCGATCAGCCAATTGATGTGGATGAAAAAAGGATAATAGAGGAAGGTGCCCTTTTGTTCTACGCATCAGTGAATAAAAGAGATGATAAGATATACACGACATCCTCAAGATCTCTCGCTGTTGTTGGTATAGGAGAAAACGTAGAAGAAGCTGAAAAAATCTGTGAAAGAGGGTTGAAACACATAAAGGGAGAGCATATCTTTATAAGACATGATATCGGAACGAAGGAATTGATAGAGAAGAGAATTGAACATATGAAAAAGCTGAGAGGATGATATGGCAACAGATGAACCCATATACGTCTATTTCATTGGCACCGCAGGATCCGGAAAATCTACCCTAACAGCATCATTCCAAAACTGGTTCAAGTTGAGAGGATTAGATTCCATAACTGTCAATCTAGATCCAGGTGTTGACTCCTTACCATACACTCCAGATGTTGATATAAGGGATTGGATTTCTCTCAAAGAGGTTATGGAGGAGTACGATCTTGGACCAAACGGAGCACAGATAGTTGCTGCAGACATGATAGCTTTGAATGCAAAAGATGTAAAAGAATCGGTAGATGGTTTTAAAACAGACTATGTTCTCATAGATACGCCTGGCCAGATTGAGCTCTTTGTCTTCAGAGAAGCTGGGAATTTTCTGGTCACTCAGCTAAACCCAAGAAGATCTATGGTTGCTTATCTTCTAGATCCTGTTTTATCCAAAACGGCATCGGGATTTGTTACCCAGCTTTTACTATCTCTGACAACAAGGTTCAGACTTTCAATACCAGTAGCTAATGTGTTAAGCAAAAGTGACCTTTTGAGTGATGAGGATCTAAAGAGATTGCAGGGATGGTCTAGCATAGATGAGGAAATCTATGAGACCATATTAAGAGAAAGGGCATCCGTTTATAGGGAGCTGAGCGAGCAGATTTTGCTTCTATTAAAACATTTTGGCGAGGAAACATCTATAATATCTGTAAGCAGTAATAACTATCAAGGGATGGAAGATCTCTATAATGTCATACAAATGTGTTTCAGGGCTGGAGAAGATACAACTAGCGATTGAAGATGATTATACTCCTTCTCTCTAAAGATATTTTACGGTTGTCAATTATAAAAACCCATATCCATGCCTTCATCCAACTAACTTTTGGACTTATTATAGTATAGGCTCTAAATGTTACGCTTGAACCTAATCTAACTCGCGGAATTCTTAGTGGAGAACTCATAATGACAATAGCACTAACCGGCTTACCGTACTTATCTACAATACTTACATAAAATTCTCTTCCCTCATAAACATAATCTGGAATATCAACGTAGTAATCACTTCTTTCTACTCTCACAAGTATATAATCTTCACTAACTCTCTGGTTTCTATCTTTAACAACAAGTTTGACAGTATACCATCCTTCCGTGACATTCGTTATATTCCACTCGTAAAGTATACCCTCTTTAACTTCAAGTTTACTAGAGTATAGTAAATTCCATTCTCCATCTTTGTAAAACTCTTGCGGATTGAATGGACCCATGTATTTACAGTACAATTCATATTCATAAAATTCTCTAGCTTTTGCTACCCCTCTAAATACTATAGTATTTAACCGATTTTCTGAATCAAAGAAGATAGCAACAGGTGGGGGAGATGTAAGATTCAACAGTTTATAAGCGTCTATTCTACCAAATCCTTGGTATGTCATTGGATAACCAAGGTCTTTGGCTGTGTATCTCAAAGCTGCCCTGATCTCAAATGGATCCCAATCTGGATGCTCTTCCAAAAGGAGAGCAACAACTCCAGTAACATGAGGAACTGCCATGGATGTTCCACCAAGCTTGACATAGTAATTATCCACAGATTTTCCAACTCTGCATTGGTTTGCTCTCGTTGATACTATTGCATAATCATATCTATCTGTATCGTTTTGTTCCAGAGAGATATCTACATCTCCGCCAGGCGCAACTATATCTGGTTTTACTGTTAATAACCTAGATGGTCCCTTGCTACTGTATTTAGCTACATGATCCGGACCTCCACTTGGTATACTACCAACAAGATGTGTAGAGGCTCCAACGGCTATAACCTTTCTGGCACAGGCTGGAGAGTATATAGTATGCTTGAGGGGTTTATCTAGACCTACAGACCAGCCATCATTTCCAGCTGCAGCTATTACTACAATTCCAGCATCAACAGCTTTATCTGCGTTCATACTAAGAGGATCATTAGGATCACCCTCATTACCGAAGATTATATACGGATCAGTAATTCCTAAACTCATAGAGATGATATCTACATGATCTGAAAAATTTCCATCACCATTTGGATCTATTGACTTATTTATAGCGCTGATTATATCGCTGATATATCCAAAGCCATTTTTATTTAATACTTTATAAACATAAAGCTTAGCGTCGGGCGCTATACCTCTATAAACACCATTAGACATGTCTCCATTTCCTGCTATAATTCCACAAACGTGGGTTCCATGACCACTATCGTCCATAGGATCTAAGTCTTCTTCAAAAATAGATCCGTTCGCATCCAATACGTAACTGTCATCGAGATCGCCGTCTCCATTCTTGTCTACACCAAAATCCTTTTCACTGTAAATTTTTGTCTTGTTATTGGCCTTAGATTCGTTATATTTACTGTAGCGGTCGTCAAGATCACCATCTCCATTGATATCAACGCTATTTACAAAATCATAGCCCCCTGCATAGCAATTTTTCAAATCTGGATGATTGTAATCTATACCAGTATCTATAACGGCAACAGTAACATTTTTTCCAGTAAGATTTTTGATTTTCCATACCTTGTCTAGTCCTATTAGAGGGAGAGAATCTTTTAACAGAGCTTTAACCTTTACATCTGGAAAAACTCTCTTGACAAAGGGTAGCTTTTCTATGTATGGAACTAGTCTTGGAGGTATTCTTACACTTAACCCATTAAAGACATTAAAATACTCCTTTATCCTGACTTTTCCAACTCTATTCTCTATCCATTCCTTTATATTGGCATGAATCTTTGCGAGTTTTTCTCTGTAAGATAGAAGATATTTTTGTGAGTTATTTTGATGACTGATGTTTTTCCAGTAATCAACGAGTGGAGGCAGATTTAATTCGATTATGTAGGACTCTCTCCTGCTTCCAGTATCAATATTTACCCCTACCGATGCTAATGTGGAAAGAAGAATCAAGGATACGCATAGCAATACAGCTAGACTTCTCATGCTCCTTATACAAGTTTATATTTTATTCCTTATTAAATTTATTTTTCAATCTTTATCAAATTCTTCTCTCTACTAAGCAGAACAACCCTAGAATCTCTACTCTCACTTAGATAATGATATCCCAGTTCCTGAGATAGTTTTTTCCCGAATTCTTTTATTTTCTCAAATGATGGCATATTATCTATCGTTAATCTTTTCCTTGAATAGCCAACAAACATATACGCTTTTGGCTCTATAAATAGAGGGTCTGCCTTTTCATCTAACTTTGCAAATTCTTTTATGTACTCATCTTTCATATTCCATCCATCTACCAGTGTATGCCTTATCACTATCCTTGTATCCAAAGAGGGTAAAATCTCTAGAGTTTTTTGTAGCCTCTCCCAACCCTTTCTTATCATGGGTCTACACAGTTTTTTGTAGATATCCTCACTTGGTGCAACCATGGAAACATAAAGCTGGGTAGGTAAGGGGTCAAGATTTTCCAAAACTTCAGGATTTGTTCCATTTGTCACTAAAAATGTTGTCATTCCCTTTCTATGCGCGATCTCAAAGAACTCTCCAAGTCTTGGATATATCGTAGGCTCTCCAGTTAATGAGCATGCAATATGCCTAGGTTCATTAGCCTCTTTCCACTTATTTATATCCACTCTCGGATCTCCTTTATATCCTGTAATGAGTCTTCTCTGAGCTTTTATGGCTTCTTCTAAGATAAACTCTGGATCATCTGGATCTTTTATTGTTAGTTCTGTAAATCCTTGGTATCTCCAGCAGAAGAGACAGTTCTGGGTGCAGTGATTTATAGCTGTCGTGAGTTGTAAGCAGCGATGACTCTCGATACCATAGAATTTTTGTTTGTAGCACACTCTATTATGAAGTAAGCTTTGCCTTAACCAATGGCATAGTTTAACTCCAGAATGTTTCCCAACAATGGCGTATCTCTGCTTTCTTAATATCTTTAGGATTTCTTCATTCATAGCCTATCCTCATTCCATAGGCTTTGCAGAGAGCTTTTATTCTGTCATCTATATTATACCCTTTCGGCTTGTAACTCTCTGAGTAAAGTTCTCTAAGCTTATTTGCTATCTCAGGTGAATATTTACCCATGATGTGCAAAAATCTTTCTTTCACGTCTCCTTTCAACTCTAAATATTCATATATAAGATGACTTGCGCCTGCCTCTCTAGATAGTTTTATCATATCCTCTATATCCATCTCTGTCAGGAAGGGGATCACTGGGAAGATAGCTACGCCTGTTCTTATTCCTTCTTTTGATAATCTCTTCAAGGCTTCCAATCTTTGTGATGGTAAAGGTGCATTTGGTTCCAGCAACTTTGAGAGGTTGCTATCGAGGGTTGAGAGGCTGAAGGTGACTCTCACATCCCTTTCTTTTAATAAGTCGATGTCTCTCTCAACAAGATTTGATTTTGTTAGTATATGAATAGGAAAACCTTCTTCAAGAAGAATGCTCAGTATCTCTCTGGTTATCTTGCTCTCCTTTTCTATCATCTGATATGCATCAGTTGAAGAGCCTATGATTACCGTTGCCTTTTTAAGAGACTTTATCTCTTTCCTCAGCAGATCCGGGGCATTGTATTTTATGTAGATCGTATCCTCAGCTGCATCACAATATAAGCAAGATATATCGCACTTCTGATAAGGATCAATAAGATATTTCCCTCCGAAAATCTTATCCTCCTTTGTCACTTCATTTATCAACCTATTGCATGATATCCATCTGTACATCACATCTCCTCTGGAGCATCTATCCCAAGGAGATGTAAGCCGTTTCTCAATACTATTCTTGTAGAATCTACAAGAGCTAATCTCTCTTTCTTTAGAATCTCGCTTTCAGCTTTCAAGACAGGACAATCTCTGTAGAATTGATTGAACTGTGATGCCAGCTCGAATAGATAGGAAGGTATTAGATGAGGTCTATTATTTAAACAAGCATCTCTCACAACAATCGGAAATCTAGATAATGTCTTTATCAATAGTATCTCCTGTTTATGCTTCAGATTTTCTATATCTATCTTCTCTGGAGGTGACGCTTTTCTCAATATACTACAGGCTCTTGCATGAGCATACTGGATAAATGGTGCAGAGTTTCCTTCAAAGTTAAGAGCCTCTTCCCATTTGAAAACTATATCCTTCTCTGGCTGGATTTTTATTATATTATATCTTAAGGCTCCGATACCAACAGATTTAGCTATTTTCCTTAGTTTATCTTCGCTTAACTCGTTTCCCCTTCTCTTTTTCACCTCTTCATAGGCTCTCTCCACAGCCTCATCTATCAGGTCATCGAGATATATTACTCTGCCTCTTCTCGTGGATAGTTTTCCTTCAGGTAAAGTTACGAATGAATAGAATACAACCTTTGGTAATTTTTTGACCCCTAGAATTTTTAAGGCGATCTCGACCTGCTTGGCCTCGAGCTTATGATCTTCTCCAAGTACATTTATCAGTATATCTGCCTGTTCTGCCTTCCACATATGATAAGCGATATCTCTAGTGGCATATAGAGTGGTACCATCACTTCTTGTAAAGAAAAATCTCGTATCCCTTCCTTTTATACCAAATTCTTTTAGATCTATGTACCAGGCTCCTCCTTCATGGGATGCATATTTACTCTTCTTTAAGGCAGAAACCACTTTATCAACGCTTCCGTCTCTGACAAATCTCGATTCTTCTATAAATGAGTTAAACTCTACATGGATCTCTTTGAGACTTTCTTTTATTCCATCAAGTGCTTTGGTATATGCAGATCTGACCATCTCTATGGTTTCTTTGTCTCCTTTCTCGCATAGTCTCGTTATTTCGTTGATTTCTTCAGCAATCTTTTCATCTTCTTCCATGAGTTGATATGCCTTTTGATAGAATCTTACCAGATAATGATCTGGCTTATCCCTCAAAGGTTCAGGAAGTATGGAAGGATCTATATTTTTAAGTCCCCAAGCTAGAATAGCTACTTGCTTACCAAGATCATCAACATAAAATTGAGCTTCTACATTGTATCCATAAAATCTGTACAACCTGACGAGAGTATCTCCAATTATAGGATTTCTCGCTCTTCCAACATGAAGGGGACCATTAGGATTTGCTGAGGTGTGCTCTATTATTACCTTCTCTCTCTTTTTCTCAAAACCACCGTATTGTTCATCGAGTTCCCTTATCAGTTTGACAGTTTCTTTAGCCAGTTTGTCTTCGTCTATAAAGAAGTTAACATAACCTCTGTCGGTCTCTATCTTCTTTACCCATCTCTTAGGTTGTATAACTCTCGTTATTTCCTCTGCTATGTCTACGGGCGATTTTTTCAAAATCTTTGCAAGGGGGAAACATGCGAAAGCAAGATCTCCGATATCAGGAGATGGTGGTACTTCTAGCTTTATCTCCTTAAGATTTATTCCCATATCCGTTAATGCGACTGTCAATGAATTTTCTATCTCTTCCCTAAATTTATCTAACGGATATTTCATTGATAAAGGAAAAAGGGGAAGAGGATTAAAAGGTTTAGCTAGAAGTATCCTCTCTTATAGAAGTATATGATTACAGATATCGCTATCAGAGCTAGGAGTATTGTAATTACGATGGGCCATGGAATCTCTGTCGGTTTTGTTGGTTTTTCGTATGGATTAATTGCACCAGACGCAGGATCGTAAACATAATCTACAACTCCATCCCCATCAGAGTCTATAAGATACTTGCCCTCTTCATTTTGCTCTACACTTGTCTTTGTGTTTGTCTCTGGATCATAGAATGTATCATAGATGCCATCGTTATCTGTATCTACTAGATAAGTTGTTTTACCATCTATGATAGGTTCTACATACTCATTTGCATTCTCTGGATCTGATCCAATCTCTTGTTCTAGAGTATCATTCAATCCATCGTTATCATCGTCAGGATCTACGGAATCTGGTAATCTATCGCTGTCTGTGTCTTTTGGATAGCTGCTAGCATTGTATGGATCTGTTTTATATATAATTTCTTCCTGATCGCTCCATCCATCGTTGTCTGAATCTGGCTGTATCTCTATCTGCTTTGATGTGGAATTTGACAAACCATCGTTATCAATAACTGTTAGAGTAATGGTGTAGTTTCCAGGTTCAGAATATGAATGAGCTATTGTAACTCCATATCCTGTTTCTCCATCTCCAAGGTTCCACGTGTAATTAACAATATTTCCATCCGTATCATAGCTTTGAGATGCATCTAATGTTATGGTCTGATTTACTAGAGCTGAGTCTGGTGCTGAGAATATGGCTACAGGTGGTTTTTGAGCTGTTGGTGCAGCTCTCAGTGTAACTGTCACAACAAGTACAAGCACAATCACTAGAATTTTTAACCAGTTCTTTATAAGAGGATTTCTCATGTTTTTCTACCTCCCTACAGGCTTCAACACACATGATTGCTTTCTTCGGTGGGATTTCCGAGTCTAGATTTCCTCCTCACCACATGATAGTGTTAACCGCAAACCTATTTTAAAAGTTTTTAGTTTTTTGCTGTGGACACTGTCAACTTTTTCACCTCCAGCATGGATTATAGATAGCACACCACGCCATAGTCCAGGTTCTGATACCCTCCAGCGAGCTATGATATGGAAATCTCTTCCAGAATCTCTTTACCCTAGCTTTAAACAGACTGTACCATTGCTCTATAGCATTTCTTTCTCCAAAGGTTTGATGATTGTATCTCAATCCCAATCTCTGCAGAGCCCATCTATACCATGGTCCTCCATCTACTAAAATCAAAGGTTCATTCTCACAGCATTCCAGAACCTTTCTCAGGAAATACAATGCATCCAGAGATGTTCTGGTTGTGGAAACATGTACGGCTATAACCTCGCGATTATCCATATCTATAGCATTCCATATGTAAATCCACTGATTTTCCAGTTTAACCTTGGTCTCATCTACCGCTATAGCTCTACGATGTTTCTTCTTGTGAACAAACAAAACCTTCAATCTAAAATACCATTTACGTAGAGCCTCATGAGAAAATGGCTCTATACATTCAAGGAGGTCTCTCACCTTTCTGTATGATATACCCACCTGGTAGATTAAGACCGCTAGAACTTTGATCTCCAGGTTCTTCCTATCCCAACAAAAGATTTTTCTATCCATAATTATCTTCACAAGTCTGTCTAGCAATTTTATCCCCTCCTAGACCAGTTTGAATAGGTCTAGGAGGGTTTAAACACTTAAATCCACAAAAAGTTGACAGTCTCATTACAGGGCGCTGTCAACATTAGTCTGAAAGAATAAAAATAATTGCACCCCATTCCTCTTGCTCGAGGTGATATCCAAATGGAGGGGAATGGGGTGCAATTGTTAAGAGATTTGTTGAGAGAAAAATCTATCGTCATAAGAGAAAGAACACCTGTAGAGATTATCCTCTACAGCGTGTTCCTTTACCTC
>JAPDJO010000007.1 GCA_029259115.1 Thermoplasmatota archaeon
GAGCAAAGAGAACGGAAAGAAGAAAATAAATCACATCGCTTTGAGATATTATATAGAGTGATTTTGGAATTTTGATTACGTTATCTTCCATCAAAGCTACATCCCAATCAGATTTTTATATATTTTTTAGGAGAACTAAAATCGACGAGCAAATCAGTGTAAAGAAATCGCCATGTAAGTGCTACATTACAAACGATTCTCATAGGCATTAATGATAGAACTATCCTAGCGGATTCATATCTCGGTGTGCAATCTACAATTTGGGGTGAGAAATTGTTGATAGTCTCTTAGAACTTGATAGAAAAATTTATATAGAAGATCTTGTCTACTTATATTGTAGTTTGAGGTTCAATACAGTGGATGAGGAGGTGGTATGATGGTTGGAAGAAAGTATCCATTTAGGAGAGACAGAGACGATTGGTTCGACGACATCTTCGATGACATCTGGTCAAGGAGATGGGGAGATATTTTCGATGAATTCGATGAATACTTCAGAGACATGAGAAGAAGGATGGACAGATTAATCAGGGATGCGATGAGCGGAAAGCTACCAGAGCCTGGAAAAGGAGGACCGTACATCTATGGATGGAGCTTCAGAATCGGACCAGATGGTAAACCAGTATTCCAGGAATTCGGAAACATTCCCCATGTGGGCACGGTAGAAATTCCAGGAAGCAGAGAACCTCTAGTTGATGTGCAGGAGACAGAGGATGAGGTGCAGATAACCGCAGAGGTTCCTGGTGTGAAAAAGGAAGACATAGATCTGGAAGTTACAGGGAATACACTAATAATTAAAGTTGAAGGCAAGGACAGGAAGTACTACAAGGAGGTAGAACTTCCAGCAGAAGTGGATCCAGATTCAGCCAAAGCCAGTTACAACAACGGAGTATTAGACATACAGCTGAAGAAAGTAAAACCAAAAGCTAAGGGTAAGAAGATAAAGATCAAGTAATCATCTCCCTAATCTAAATTTTTTGGAGGTGGTTTTATGGTTAGAGAGTGGACTCTAAAGGTTGAGGAAGCGAAGTCTAGAGATGTGGGGAGAGGTATAGCCAGAATAGATCCTGAAGTTGCTGGCGAGATGGGATTAACGCCTGGAGATGTTGTATTAATAGAAGGAAAGAAGAAAACCGCATGCATCTACTGGCCAGGATATACAGAAGATACAGGTAGAGGAATAATAAGGATAGATGGTATAACCAGGAAGAATGCAGGCGTGGGCATAGACGATAAGGTCAAAATCAAAAAGGTGGAGGCGAAGACGGCAGACAAGGTTGTTTTAGCTCCTACTGAAGAGTTGAGAATAACTGGTATAGAAGATTATCTGACTCACTTGCTAGAAGGTCATGTTGTTACCAAAGGTGATAGGATAACCATAAACCTCATGGGTAGACAGATAGATCTCATGGTTACAAGTGTATCTCCTCCATCTGATGCTGTCATAATAGGCTTAACTACAGAGGTTAAGTTGAGCGAAAAGGTTGCCAAAGAAGAGTTGAAGATTCCTAGGGTGACATATGAGGATATAGGAGGGTTAGATGAAGCCATAAGGCAGATAAGAGAAATGGTTGAATTGCCTTTAAAACATCCAGAGCTATTTGATAAGCTGGGCATAGAAGCCCCTAAAGGTGTACTGCTTCATGGTCCTCCTGGCACTGGTAAAACCTTGTTAGCTAAGGCTGTAGCTAATGAAACAAATGCAAACTTTTATTCATTAAGTGGCCCAGAGATAATGAGCAAATATTATGGAGAGAGTGAGGAGAATTTGAGAAAGATTTTCAAAGAGGCTATAGAGAATGCTCCGTCAATAATCTTTATAGATGAGATTGATTCGATAGCGCCAAAGAGAGAGGAAGTCACTGGAGAAGTTGAGAGAAGAGTGGTAGCTCAACTTTTAGCTCTGATGGATGGACTCGAGGAGAGAGGTAAAGTAGTTGTTATAGGAGCAACAAATAGAATCAATGCTATAGATCCCGCTCTGAGAAGGCCTGGGAGATTTGATAGGGAGATAGAAATCGGAATACCTGACAAGAAAGGAAGGAAAGAAATATTGGAGATTCACACTAGAGGAATGCCATTATCAAAGGACATTAATCTTGACAAGCTTGCTGAGATGACCCATGGCTACTCAGGAGCAGACCTTGCAGCTCTTTGTAAAGAGGCTGCTATGAGAGCTTTAAGGAGAATTCTTCCCGACATAGATCTCGAAGCCGAGGAAATACCAGCAGAGATCATAGAAAAGTTAGAGGTTACAGAGAAAGATTTTTATGACGCATTCAAGTCGATGACCCCATCTGCTCTGAGAGAGGTAGTGATAGAATCTCCGAATGTACGCTGGGATGATATAGGCGGATTGGATGAAGCAAAACAGAAATTAAGAGAGGCTGTAGAATGGCCTTTGAAGTATTCAGATCTCTTTTCTCACATGGATGCAAAACCACCAAAGGGCATTTTGCTTTATGGCCCACCTGGCACAGGAAAAACCTTACTTGCAAAAGCAGTGGCTACAGAAAGCGAGGCGAATTTCATATCAGTAAAAGGTCCAGAGTTTCTCTCAAAGTGGGTCGGAGAGAGCGAGAGAGCGGTTCGAGAAACTTTCAGAAAAGCTCGACAGGCGGCGCCTTGCATAATATTCTTTGATGAGATAGATGCAATCGCTCCAGCGAGGGGAGGATTGGGAGACACGCATGTTACTGAGAGAGTAATAAGCCAGATGTTGACAGAGCTGGATGGTCTTGAGGAACTAAAGGATGTTATAGTTATAGCCGCTACCAATAGACCTGATATAATAGATCCAGCTCTGCTAAGACCAGGAAGATTTGACAGACTGATATACATACCTCCTCCTGATAAAAAGGCTAGATTAGAGATCTTCAAGATCCATACTAGGAAGAAGCCCTTAGCCGAGGATGTAGATCTAGAAGAGCTTGCTGAAAGAACAGAAGGATACACCGGAGCAGATATCGCTGCAGTATGCAATGAAGCTGTTATGGCTGCGATAAGAGAGTATGTAGAAAAGGAAAAAGAACTGAAAAAGGAGAAAATAAAGGATCTGAAGATTCACAAAAGGCATTTTGAAGAGGCTCTAAGAAACATTAAACCCATGAGCGAAGAGGAGCTGAAAAGATATGTTGAGATATCAGAGAAATTTGAGAGAACCTCAAAATAAATCAGGAATAGAACCTCCTCCCATCCTTTCTAACTACTAAACTTCCATAATTTCCAATAGATACATCACTCACCTCAACAAAGGGTTTCATCTCGATTTTTAATCCCTCCTCGTATCTAACTCTTACCCCTCTGCTTGATAGGGCTAAAGACTCATTTGTTCCATTATCTACAAATAATCTTAGATGAAAGGCATCCTCTATTCCAAAATTCTGATGAACCTCTGCCTCTATATCTTTAGAGATACCGGCGCACTCCACGGGTATCCATCCATCTTTTCCAAAGCCAACATATATTTCAGCCCATGCATGAGGAGTAGCTATATACTTCCCATTTTTCTCTTCAATCAGGTATCCTCTAACTAACCTAGATGGAATTCCCACGGCTCTGCATAGAGATATGTATAGAATCGAAAGATCATCACAATCTCCAGATTTTAGATTCAAAGTTTCCTTGGCTGATTGGGGAAGAGATTGCTGGGGATGATATACATAATTCGTGTTCTCCTTTAACCACTCGAATATACTCTTTGCCACTTCAAAAGCATTGTCAGAGATCTTTAAACTGTATGCGAGGTTCTTTATCTCTAAATCTGAGGGTTGAATCAAGGTTTTATTCTCTATGGATTGATCCCTACAATATTTCCTTTTGATATCCATACTGATGTTCTTTATATCCAGATATTTAGTAGAGTCTAAATCAACCAAGAAGGCATTAGTTTTTACAGAAACTTCAATTCCTATCTTTATGTTCTTTCTTCCATTTTCATCAAATGACCAAGTTATTATCCTGTTGCTTCCGATCTTCAAATCATTGTAAGAGTAGTTCCCTATAACGGAGAGATTTGAAATGTATCCGTTTATGGGTTGAGGAACGAAGCATGTATAATTTACATTGAAATCACCCTTTCCACTTGAATTTATATAATAGCCATACGATATTTTGTACTCCAGAGATATAGGCGTAGACTCATATCTTACCTCACTAATTATACTTTCAAGGCAGCCAGACATGAATAGAGAGAAAATTACCAAAATGAAAATCGCACATCTTCTCATGCTATCATCTTCTTTTTTAATCTGTATCTGCATCTTTCTCTCATTGGGCATCTTATGCACTCGGGCTCCTCCTTGCAGAACTTTTCTCCTAACTTTGCTAGAGTTTGTAGATATTTAAAGGGATCCTCACCCATCTTTTTTGCCTCATTTGAAAGTATGGAAATGGTTTCATCTGGAGTGCTCGTGGATACCCATCCTAGTCTGTTTGCAACTCTATGAACAATTTCAGCTTTCTTTGGTTTTTTCTTCTCCTTTGTCTCTGTAGATGGTAAATTACTTGGAGTTACGAGAACCATATTTTCTTTTACCTTTGCTGGCTTGTATTCAGGTATGGATTCTTCGCCAGATATTATCGCTACAGATCTACCTCCATGATTTGTTTCTCTTATTCTTATCTCCACCATTATTGGCTTAGCAAGGCTCCCTCCTGCAACCAGAGCTACTCCTACCTGTAATCTTTGAATCTCATCAGCCGTATCAGTAGTAAGACCTTCAACAGATTGAACTATAGCTCTTAGATCGTTTGGATTCGTGACTTTGAGGATTATATGGGTGTTGCACTGGGATATAACGTTTTTATCAACCTTAGCGGGTCTTTGACTTACTACGCATAGACCCATACCAAACTTTCTACCTTCGGATGCTACTGTTCTCAATATAGGAGATGATACTGCATTTCCGAATCCCCTCTCTGGACAGTAATTGTGAGCTTCTTCAACTATATACATGAAAGGAGGTATTATTCCAGCTTTTCTCGCATCAAACAACTCTTTAGTTAATCTCGCAACAACAATCTCCTGAATATCTGGAGGAACACCTTTTAAATTTATTATAGAGCATCTACCTTTCTTAACTATCTCTTGCGGAGATACACCTTTGTCTGATAATATACCTGTTGAATCTAAAGCATCGAGTACGGTCATAACATTCCATTTTGCATTACTTTTAGATGCTGCTACCCTGTCTATTATATCTCTCAGCGTGTAATTCTCCTTAAACTCTTTTATTTCCTTTATGGCCTGATACAAAACACCTATCTGAGGTCCGGTCAGCTTAGCTGATAGAAGGTCGAGAATCTCTCTAGCTTCTAGATTTAGCCCATTCAAAGTCAATCTTACAGATTTTCCTCTTTTTGGGATGGGTGAAAACTCTACTATCTGATTTGCATAGCCTTTAGGCTTTATCTTGAATCTACCCATTTGCTGCAAATCTTTCTTACTCTTGTTTGGTTCAGCCAGAGATACATACTCACCATGGGTATCAATGATAACAACGGGAATCTTCTTCTTGAGTAATTCCTCAACTAGGACACCACATGCATAACTCTTTCCAGCCCCTGTTTTTGCCAGTATACAAACATGCTTTTGAACCAATGTATCTATGGATAGATAAACTGGAATATCGTGACCTTTGAGTAAACCTATATATGCCCCTCCTTTCTCATCCGCATACAGTCCCAAAACATGTCTTATTAAGGATTCATCAGCTTTGTACACAGGTTGTCCTATCTCAAAAGGAGTCCTTGGAGTCTGTAGCAAACCCCTCTCATCTCTATAGCCTATGACCTCTGCCTTTGCTGACAGATCACTTTCAACGTACTTTGGAGTTTTATCCTTTCCGTAAAGAGCCTTTATACTCTCATATGAGAGGTCTGAGTATCTTTTGATATCAACAACTTGAGCGAGAACAGAACCTTCTTTGTGATACACAGATATGTAGTCGAATCTCTGCAATGTAGGATCCTCTACTATAAAACTGAATTTCGTTGATCCAACATCCCCGTAGATGAGGCCAGCCGGTTGTTTCTCCATCTAATCGTGGTATTGAGAAGAGCTCATGTTTAAAAATCTATCGCATTTTTCTATATCCAGCGAATACCTCCAGAGCTTCTTCCTCAACAAAATGTAAATTTCCAGGAATTACTAAGGTATGGGGAGTATCTCCAAAGTCTATCCCCCTCAGGATCTTTGCAGGCGCAGCCCTTGCTATACAATCTTCTGAACCAGCTCTTGCTACACCACACATGAGCGTATCTTCTTTTATTATTCCTCCTTTGGCTTTCTCTTCCATCCCAAAAAGAAGGTCTATTCCTTCTTTTATGGTCATAAGTTTACCTTTCTCTCTGTCTATATCTAAAAGCACAAGAGTGTGTAATCCTCTGTCAAGATTTTCTTTTATGACATAGTATGGACTTAATGGGAAGTACTCATTTTCAGGATATGCTAGAGTTGTTGTTCTTCCAAACTTGTAATGCTGAAGACCTAGAATACCAGGAACAACTGTAATTACACTTACACCATTGATAACCTTGGTTTTTATCCTCCTTTTTTCAGCCTCTATCCTGAGAGAGACATGAGTTGTTGCAACCATAGGATCTCCAACAACAAGAAAAGCAACTTTCTTTTCAAGAGCTTTTTCTATCAATATACTTCCATCTTCGACCTCTCTCCTCTCCAACACATTTATCTTTTTCCCAACCAATCTTTCTAAATCCTTTATCTCATAATCAGATGGTTTTGATGTGTAGAGTTCGCAAAAGATCACATCACATCTTCTTAAAACATTTAATGCCTTTATCGTTAAATCTCCTTTACCTAAGCCCATTCCAATGAAAATCAACTCTCCAGACATGGTGGAAAAAAATTAGAAAATATTAATAATGGTTACTGCATAACTAAATAAGGGCACTTGACAACTATCAGCCTTTGACCTTATTTTCCCTTTAAACTCTCGCTCGTGAGGAGAGTCTTTGTGTCTATAACTCCGGGTATCGCTCTTATCTTCTTTATAACGACAGACCCAACCTCATCAAAATCGTTAGCCTCTATTTTCGCTAGAATATCATACTCCCCAAACAACGGATATATCTCCTTAACCTCATCTATGGAGGATATCCTATCAAAAACCTCCCTCTCCTTCATAGGGCTTACGCTTATCAGTACAAATCCTGTTGCCATACTCTCAAAGAATAACAAGCAACTTATTAGATTTTTCTGTTATCCTCTTTGATTACCACATAAATTTAAGTAGGTGTATCTATTTACCAGATTCCCACCAAGGGGGAAGAAACATGGCGAAGGCAAAAGCTAGAGCTACCGCAAAAAAACTCAAGGACAAATGGAAGGCAAAAGTATGGTATAGAGTTTTGGCTCCTGCTTTATTCAATAATGTAGCTATAGCTGAGACGCCAGCCGCAGACAGAGAATTATTAATAAATAGAGTAACAGAAGTATCTCTTCAGGATCTTACCGGAGATTTCAGAAAATCGCATGTTAAGCTTTATTTTAAGATAGATAGAGTAGAGGGAACAGATGCTTACACTTATTTTATAGGCCATACTCTAACCAACGATTATGTGAGAAGACTTATCAGAAGGAGAAGATCAAGGATCGATGGAGTTTATGATGTTACAACAAAGGATGGTGCTGTTATAAGGGTTAAACCTCTGGCAACGACAGAGAGAAGGGTTCAAACCTCACAGAAACACAAGATAAGAGAGATAATGAAGGAAGTTGTCTTCTCCTATGCAAAGGAAAGAACATTGGATGAACTCATAAAAGGTATCATAGAAGATGAACTTCCTAACGAGATAGCAAAGAGGTGCAAGAAGTTCTATCCCCTGAGAAGAGTCGAGATATACAAAACAGAACTCATGAAGAGACCAACTACAGAGGAGAGAGCGGAAACCAAAGAGAAAAAGGAAGAGAAAGAAACTAGCGAGGAGGAAGTAGAAGAGAAAAAGGTCGAGGAGGAGAAAGAGGAGACGAAGACCAAAGAGGAACAGACAGAGAAGGAAAAAGAAGTTAATGAAGAGGTTGAGATAGAAGAGAAGAAGGCAGAGGATAAGGATAAGAAAGAGAAAGAACCAGCAGAAGAATAAACTTAAATCTCTTCTCTCTTTACATGTTCGGGGAGTTTTAATGGCTAGAAGCATAGTGATTATAGGCGGAGGAGCAGCAGGAGGTACGGCAGCTCAATTTGCAAAGAAGACAGATAGAAACGCAGAGGTTACGATCTTTGAGAAAGGAAAATATCCTCAATATTCCAAATGTGCTCTACCATATTTTATATCTGGCAAAGTCGAAGATGTCATAGAGTTTTCTGAAAAATGGTTTGAAAGAGCTGGAATAGATCTTTATCTTGAAACAGAGGTAAAAGAGGTAGATCTGAAAGATAGAGTTGTGATAGCTGAAAAAAATGGAGAAAGCATAGAGAAAAAGTTTGATTCCCTTATAATAGCTACAGGCGCAGACCCAAGTGTACCACCTATAGATGGTATATATGACGGTGAGAAGATCAAGAAAGGTGTTTTTTCTTTGAGGACCTTGGATGATGCCAAGGAGATTAAAAATTTTTTGAGAGAAGTCGAGGACATCTCTATAATTGGAGCAGGATTGATAGGATTAGAGTTATCCGAAGCGTTCTATGAGTTAGGGAAGAGTGTAAAGATCATAGAGATCCTTCCGAGCATACTTCCCGGCATGATTGATCAAGATCTTGCAGAATTAGTTTATCAGAAAATAAAAGATAAGGTGGAGATATTTGTAAATCACAGGGTTAAGAAGATCAATGGCAAGGATGAGGTTGAGAGTATCGTTGTCGAGGGTAAAGATGGAGATGAGAAAGAATTTGATGCTGATATGGTTATCTTGGCTACTGGAATAAGACCTAATACAAAAATCGCTGAAAGTATCGGATGCAAAATGGGAGAGACGAGAGGAATAGTCGTAGATAAAAGATCCATGACGTCGATAAAAGATGTCTATGCTGCTGGAGATTGTACCGAGTACAAAGATTTTGTTACAGGTAAAGCTATACCCGTAGGTCTTGGTAGTATTGGAGTGAGACAAGCTATGGTTGCTGGTGTAAACGCAGCTGGAGGAAATGCTCTGCTACCGGAAGGATTTCTACAAACAAGGACTACGCGAATATTTGATGTAGAAATATCTGCTGTCGGTCCTTTATCTAAAGAGATAGAGAACAGTGTTCAAGGAAAATACTCAGGAAAAACCTTACCTCATTATTTCCCTGGAGGCGAAGATATTGTGATAAAGACGGTTATCAACAATTCTGGAGAGATAGTTTCTGCTCAAGCTGTAGGTGTAGGAAGCGCTTTGAGAATCAATACGTTCGCATGTGCTATCTATAACAAGATGAATGTTGAAGAGTTTGTAAAACTTGAAACAGCCTACGCTCCACCAATCGCACCAACTTTAGATCCTATGATAATATCTGCAGATATCGCAAGGTATAGGTATGGGAGGAAATGAGGTAAGATTTGTACATCTTGCAGATACTCATCTCGGATACTCAGCCTATCGAAAGATAGGTAGCGATGGCATAAATCTTAGAGAAAAAGATATTTACAAAGCGTTTATCGCTGCTATTGATTACATACTGGAGAAAAAGCCTGACTTTGTTATTCACGCTGGAGATCTCTTTGACAGCGTTAGACCAACAAATAGGGCTATAACCATAGCTCTGGAGCAACTTCTCAGATTATCTAAAGCAAGAATACCAACTATAATTATAGCAGGAAATCATGAGACACCAAAGTTGAAAGAAACGGGTCATATCTTCAGGCTATTTGATCATTTAGACTATATTTATCCAGTTTACAGAGGTGCAGAGAAAATAGATCTGGAAGTAGATGGAAAAAAGATATCGATACATGCTATTCCTCACTGCAGGGAGAAAGAAGATTTCTCAGAATCTTTAAAATCTGCAGCTCCAGATTCGTTATCAGATTACAACATACTAGTAACTCATGGAGCTATTCAAGCGATACAGGTATTCAAGATGAATGAGTTTAACGAGTATATAATCCCTATCTCCCTCATATCTAAAGGTTTTGATTATGTAGCTCTAGGTCACTATCATGGGTTTACGAGAATAAAGAACAACATAGTATACTCTGGATCTACAGAGAGGATGAGTTTCTCTGAATCTAGAGAACAGAAAGGAATCGTTGATGTGAGGATTTCATCTTCCACAATCACAGATTTTATACCCCTACCAACAAGAAACATGATAGAGATAGGACCTATAGATTGTAAAGATCTCAAGCCCAGAGAAATCATTGAGAGGATAAAGGAAAAAATTGGAAATAGAGATTTTAGAGATTCTATAGTTAGACTCTCTCTGACAAATGTTGATCCTGCAATCTACAAGTCCATAGACTTCTCTTCCATAAATAACATATTTTCAAGGGCTATGCATTTCGAGATAAGGCATTCTATAGGCAAGGAGCCTGAGCAGATAGTACCAACTGATATAATGATAGCAGATTTGCTAACAGAATTTGAAAAATTCTTGCGAAGAGGAGATTACAAAGATAAAGATATATTGCTGGAGATCGGGAAGAGATACATACGCCAGGCGGAGGGAGAGGAGTGATACTAAAATCCATAAAGATGCAGAACTTTAGGAAATTCAAAAGCGTTGAGATAGATTTTCCAGATGGAGTCGTTGGTATATTCGGATTAAATGGCGTTGGCAAATCTACGATATTCGAAGCTTTTGCATGGGCTCTATATGGTCATACGGCTGCAAGAACATCATCTGATAAGATAAAGAGGGATAAGGCTCTTCCAACAGATAGATGCAGAGTCGAGGTTGAATTTGTTTTCAATCAGAACAATATAAGAGTAATAAGAGAAATGATAGGAAAGAATCTCTCCCCATCAGCTATGGCATTTGTGAATAATAGACTCGTAGCGAATGGAGCAGAAGCTACAACAAGATTTGTCCAAAATCTTTTTGGCATGGATGCGAAGACCTTTTTTACATCGATCTTTGCAAAACAAAAGGAGCTCAATGCCTTATCAGCGATGAATGCAAGTGAAAGAAAACAGCTAATCATGAGGATGCTTGGTATAGACGCGTTGGATAAAGCGATAAGGAACATAAGATCAGACATAAGAAAATCTCAGGAGATTATACAGCACTATCAGATATCACTAAAAGATGAAAAAACCGGAAGAGATAAAGAGGAGATATTTAAGGAGGAGATTGAGAGAGACAAAGAAAAACTAAACTCTGTTGAGAAAAGGATTGATGAAAAGAAGAAACTCTTGGATGTTTTGAATATAGATTTGAAAAATCTTGAAGAAGAAAAGAATCGCATCCAGAATGTATATGAAGACATTCAGAGAAGATTGGAAGAAGAGAGAAAGAAGAAGGAACTCTTTGATAAGAAGAGGAGATTGGAAGATGAGATAGAGAAACTGAGGAAATCTGTTGAGGAAAGAAAGAAGAGTTTAGAAGAGAAAGAGAGAGAATTGAGAGAACTGCAGAGGGTTAAGGAGGATTACGATGACGTTGAAAAGAAACTGGAGGAAGCAAAGAATAGTATATCTAGCATACTTGGAGAGATAGAAAGGGAGAAAGCAAAGATAGATGGATTCGAAAGAGAAAAGAGAAAGGCGGAGAACAAGAAGAGTAGAATAGAATCTCTAGGTCCCTCCGCCCTATGTCCGACATGTGAAAGACCTCTAGGAGAACAGTATGTTAAACTCATAGAGAAGTTTAATAGCGAGATAAAAGAAAGTGAGGAAGAAATAAGAAAGATAAAGGAAAACATCAAGATGCTAGAGGAGAAGTTGGAGAAGAGCAGGAATCTAGAAGAAGCTTTGATCAAAAAGAGGAAATATCTTTTAGATGCGAAAATGAAGTGGGAGAGGATATCCACTTTCATTCAATCTGTCAATAGAGAAATCGATAGGGAGGAGAAAGATATCGAGACAAGGAAGAGAGAAATATCTCTTATGGGGGAAGTAAAGTTTGACGGAAGTCTTTTCAAATCTTTGGAAGAGAGAGCGAGGCAGGAGTATGAGAGATATAAGGAGAGTATGGAAAGGTTAAGAAAAAAACAGATAGAATTTGACAGAGTAAAGGAGGAAATAAAGGAAATAGAGGGAGAAGCAAATCTACTGAGGCAACATATCCAAGAGTTGAACCAGAGGATAGAAGATTTGAGAGAGATGAGGAAGAGGATGTTAGAGGAGCAGGATAAACTTTCAAAGTTAAACGTTTTGGAGAAGATAATGGGGGATTTCAGGATAGACCTAATATCGAGGATAAGACCGACATTATCAGCTTATGCATCGAGTTTATTAGAAATACTTACCGACGGAAAGTATAGCGAGATGGAGCTAAACGAGAACTATGATATAATGATCTACGATGGAGGAACACCTTACGAAATAGGAAGATTCTCCGGAGGCGAAGAGGATCTAGCAAACCTATGCATAAGATTATCCATATCCCAAATGCTAGCTGATAGGGCTGGAGGAGAGTTTAACATGATAATACTAGATGAAATCTTTGGTTCGCAGGATGTAAATAGAAGAAGAAACATACTTAACGCCCTCAATTCCTTGTCAAACAGATTTAGGCAAATATTCGTTATAACCCACATTGAAGAAGTAAAGCAGATGGTAAATAATGCTATAATGGTCTATGAAGCTGAAGACGGAGCAAGCAAAGTTAAGATAGAGTGACTACTTTTTCCTTTTTCCTGCTTTTGACTTTTTGATTATCCTTTTCTTTATATCCTCTGCCGACTTGAACAATCTGTCAAACAGCTCAGCGTTTGACTCGTACCACTGGCGCCATCCTTCCACTTCTTCTTTGAGTCTGTTGTTTTCTTCCTCTAGATCTTCATATAACTTGTACAGCTTTGTGAGCCTTTCTCTCTCCTTATTGTATTCAAGCTGAAGCTTTTCGTATTTCTCCTTGTATTCTGCAAATTTCTTGTACTTGTTGAGTTCATTTAACTCTTTCTTGAGGTTATTTAACTCCTTCTCTTTTTCATTCAGTGTATTCCTCAGATTGTTTATCTCCTCCTCTAACTTTCTATTCCTTTCCTCGTATAGATCGTGTTTTTTCTTAATCTCCTCATATTCTTTCAAAAGATTCTCTTTTTCTTGAAGTTTTTTCGAAAGCGTTTCTATTCTCTCCTTGAGATCGGTTTCTATTTCGTTTATCTTCTTTTCGTACTCCTTTATCTTATCCTCCAACTCGTTTATCCTTTTTTCCTTTTCAGCTAATTCATCCTCTTGAAGCTTATAGGCATCCCACAGTTTGATTAACCTTTCTTTTTCCTTTTCTAGTTCCTGGCTAAACCTCTTTGCATTTTCTATAGCTTCATCTCTCTCCCTTTCTATCTTGGATAGCCTATCTTCGAATTCTGTGATTATATCAGAGAATCTACTAATATGTTCAGCATCCAAGACCTTCTTTATCCTCTCTATCTCTTCGACTCCTTGATAAAAGGAACTTCTTATAGCTTCCAGCTGAGATGTAACCCTCTGTAAACTTTCTCTAAAAGCATCCAAATCAGTAATACTCTTAGAAACATTTGTCATCTCTTCATCAGTCATCTTAAACCCCCTCATCTAATCTTCACTTAGAAGGATTAGTTTAATAATATTTAAGTATTGTGTCCCAAAACAAGGATTCTTCTCAGATTTTCCAGATTGGTTATGATGGATAAAAACACGAGGGTCAAGAATATCTGATTCATCAAAGCACCAGCCATAATTATGAACAGCCTCACATCTCTTCCAAATCTAAATTTCATCTTTTTTTCTCTTATAACCTGATCGTACTTCATCGCTGTGTAACTATTAAGTAAACTTCCTGTCAACGCGAGAAATCCAAATATCCAAACCAATGCATCTTTAAATCCTAACCAGCAGCCATACGACATCCCAAGAATAATGATGGCATCTGCATATCTGTCTAGCACAGAGTCTATCCATCTTCCATACTCGCTACTCTGGAATTTCAATCTTGCTATCTCTCCATCACATCCATCTATTATAGAAGAGATCTGAGTAAGTATGCCTGCTAAAATAAAATTCATCCATCCGCCAAGAAAGAATATAAGACCTGATAGTAGTGATAAGAGAAAACTCAATCCAGTTATTGCATTTGGAGTAACTCTGGTATTTACTAAAATCCTACTTATTCTGAGAGAAATAGGTCTATTTATGTATCTTGAGATTGGTCCATCAGTATCCTTTATTAATGATCTCAGCAACTCTTTTTCAGCAATTTCTAGAGTATTTTTATTATCCACATCGATCCAGAACCTACCCTTGATATCCAAATACCCCATTCTACCTTTTCTAGCCAATACCTTAACTCCTCCGGAGAGAGAGTCATCCCCTTGTTTTATGCTCTCTTCAATAGCATCGAATATCTTTGGAGAAAAAAGGAATATGCCACAATCTATCCCATTATAATCTTTGAGATCTTTGCCTATATCCTTTATAAGTTCTTCCTCTACTTTCACCTTGGTTGCATCCTTTAGATCAACATAATCTCTCATATCTCTATCAACAACCAAGATACCATCTTTACCTTTCAGTCCCTCTCTAGTTAATTCTTTTAGAATATCAGAATCAAAAACATGATCAGCCATTAACAGAACAAAATTATCTTTAATACGATCCCTCGCCTTAAGAACAGATAGACCATTTCCCTTTCTCCACTCCTTGTTTTCTATATACTCTATCCTGACGTTGTATCTGCTTCCATCTCCAATCCTTTCCTTTATTTCTTTCCCTTTATAACCTACAACTATAACAAAATCCTTTATTCCTGCTTCCCTAGCTGATAGTATAACCCTTTCAATAAGAGAAAGACCAAGGAGGGGGATTAAAGGTTTTGGTAGATCTCCTGATATCTCTCTTATTCTTTTTCCTTCGCCTGCCGCTATTATTAGAGCCTTCATCTCTCTCGCTTCCCTTGTATAAATTCTTTGACCATATCCCTTGCTACATCATCAGGATACTGAATTGGTGGATGCTTCATAGTGTATGCAGATATAGATATCAGGGGACCACCTATGCCTCTATCAAGAGCAAGTTTGCAGCATCTTATCGCATCTATTGCAGAGCCAGCTGAGTTTGGAGAGTCTTCCACGCTTAGTCTGAGCTCCAGATTCATTGGAACGTCCCCGAATATTCTACCCTCCATTCTCAGGAAACAAAGTTTGTTATCATTGAGCCAAGGTACATAATCTGAAGGTCCTATGTGTATATCGTTGCTTTCTAGAGGTATATCTAGAACAGACTGGACAGCCTCGGTCTTTGATATCTTCTTAGACTTTAATCTATCTCTGGCAAGCATATTCAGGAAATCTGTATTTCCTCCAACATTCAGTTGATAGGTTCTATCTATCTTTACTCCCCTGTCAACGAACAGTTTTGCCAGAGTTCTGTGTACTATGGTTGCACCTATTTGGGATTTTATATCATCTCCTACCACGGGCAGATTCTTTTCTTCGAATCTCCTTGCAAACTCTTTGTTACTTGCTATAAACACAGGTATACAGTTCACAAATGCAACACCAGCATCGAGGCAGCAGTTCACGTAGTATCTAGTAGCTTCTTCGGAGCCAACAGGTAGGTAGTTTACAGCAATCTCTGCACCACTCTCTTTTAGAAGATCCACTATGTCAACTCCCTTTCCATTTGACACAACAAAAGTTTGATCTTCTGGATATTTACTCATGTGTGGCGCTACTCCATCGAGCACTTTACCCATCGCAACCTCAACGCCCATCTTTGGTATATCTTTGCAAAATACCTTGGTACAATTCGGTTTTGCAAAAATAGCTTCACTCACATCCTTTCCAACCTTTCTTCTATCTATATCGACAGCTGCTACAACTTCGATATCATATGGCTTATATCCACCTATATCCCAGTGCATAAGACCTATTGCATCCTCGGGGTTTTTATCTCTGTAGTAGTAGATACCCTGAATTAGAGAGCTTGCACAGTTTCCAACACCAAATATAGCAATCTTTATCTTCCCCACCGTATCACCTCCCTTTGAATTTCTTTGATCCCAAGCAGGCGGAAACCCAAAGAGAGGGATTTATATAGAAATATATATTAAGAAGCAAAAAAGTGAATAGAGTTTTTATATTTAAAACTTTCGAAACTCTTCCAGAAGAAAGAGATTGCCTATATTTACCCTTCTAAGATATTTTTTGGCAATACTGTAGCATTCATAAACCAATCTTCTTGGAGTTACTGGCAGATCCATCATCTTGAAGTCTGGATGGAAGACCAACAGAGAGTAGGGTATGTTAGGGTTTAGTGAGGAAATAAATTTGGCTATATCTTCAACTTCTTTCTTATCTATATATCCAGGCACAAGTAAGGTCGTTGCTGTCAGAAGATCATTTCCATCAAAATTCTCCGCTATATATTCAAAGTTTTCAAGTGTAGAATCGTTTGGTCTACCTGTTAGAGCCATGTGAAGGTTCTTATCAAAGGCCTTGATATCAAACTTTATGATACCTCCACTTTCATAAGACATCTCTGCAGCCCTTTTAACAAGACTCCTGTTTCCTGTGCCATTCCATTCCCAGCATATCCTAACTTTTCTTTCCTCTAGAATTCTCTTGCTTGCTTCCAACAGGAAAGGCAACTGAGGCTCCGGAGTTCCACCAAAGTAACATACACAGTATGCTTTCCTGGACATTTCAACCAAATCTTCTATTTCTATCCTTTTCTTCGAATCAATCAACTTGTGTTCCCAATTCTGGCAAAAAAGACAGTTAAAAGAACATCCATATGGAAAAACCGCGAGATTATATCCTATTTCTTTACTTCCTGGACAGAACCATGAGGCACAACAATTTGTAGGTAGAGAATCATAGTATGCAGTTATTACACCTTCTAGAGTTTCTAATCTTCCACCTATATTTCTCCTCAATCCGCAGTATCCTGTTTCGCCATTTCCTATCTTGCAGTTATTCGAGCAGATTTTACACTCTATTCCTCCATTACTTCTTGGCGGTTGTTCAGGTAATCCAAATTCTCTCCTTACTTTCATATGAACCTTCTTGCATATCTCCAGAGACTCCTCTGGTTTGTTTCTTATACAAGACAGACACACCCCAAGAATCTTAGAAATCTCTCTGCTTATTTTTCCACATATTCTGCATTTTGCTATCCTACTTCTTTCACTACGTATCATGTTTCGAACTCTTAAAATAGTTCTTAACTGTCGGATGCCAGGGTATCCTCCTCATCATTCAGGGACTCCAAGTCCCTTGATCTGGGAGGGACCCCTACTGGCATCCCTGTGGCCTTGCGCTTGCACCTCTGATCACGAATCACAGAGGCCTTCGATACAAGGCCAAGAAATCTATTGTTTCATCTAATAAATTAAATTTACGGTCTAAATTTATTTATCTCATCTCTGTATCTCTCAGCAGTTTTCCTTATACCTTCTGGAGATCCCCCCTCAGCGTAGATTATGCCCCTCGATACATTTATTATCACATTCTTTCCTTCCACGCATCCATAACCCAGAGATTTTTTCAGATCTCCGCCTTGCTTGCCTATGCCTGGCACAAGCAAAATTCTATCTTTACCGATGATCTCTCTTATTTCCTTTACCTCATCTGGGTATGTTGCTCCAACCACAGCTCCGCAATTCTCTCCCCAATCTTTTATCTTCTCTGCTACAATTTGGTAAAGTTTTTTATTTCCTACTTTTAAATCCTGAATGTCTCTGGCTGAGGGATTAGAAGTTTTACAAAGTATAAAGGTGTACCTATCCTTATAATTCAAGAAGGGCTTTACAGAATCATAACCAAGATAGGGATTCACGGTTGTAGCATCCCCCTTTAATACCTCAAATATCGCTTTTGCGTACATTCTAGCCGTATTCCCTATATCGTTTCTCTTACCGTCGATTATTACAGGTATACCATCTGGTATCATATCTAAAGTCTCCAAGATAGAGAAGAACCCTTCTTTTCCATAAGCTTCGTAGAAGGCGAGATTTAACTTGTAGCAACAAACAAAATCACATGTATTTGTTATCACTCTCTCGTTAAACTTGATTATACCATCTGGTTTTTCTCTCAAGTCCTTCGGTATTTTATCTCTATCAACATCGAGACCTACACAGAGCAAAGAATCATTTTTTGACACAGCCCTATTTAATTTCTCTATGAATCCCATTGATTGTGAGAAAAACCCATCAATATTTAAGGGTTTAGAATTTACGGAAAATGTGAAGGTTCTCTATGGTATATGCTCCTGGGGGTTAGGACATGCTACGAGATCCTTGCCAGTAATAAGAAGACTCATCAAAGAAGGCGCAGATATCACTATAATCTCTCATGGAAACTCCCTAGAATTTTTGAGAAAAGAGTTGAGAGGAGAGGAAATAAGATTCTTTGATATCAAGGACTACCCTATACCTGTATCCGAAACGAAAGGCGCCTTTATTGCAAAGAGCATTATGTATTGGCCTAAGTTTATGCGGAGGATGAATAGAGGGATAAAATTCGTTGCAAAGTTATCGGAGAGGGAAAAATTTGACGTCATAATATCTGATGGTAGATATGATATCTATAGCAGGAGGATACCATCCTTTTTAATTACTCATCAAGTTAGGATACTGAATCCCTTCAAGTTACGCATCTTTGAGTTTGGTAGTGAGATATTCAATTTATTCTTTCTTAAAAGATTCGTAAAGTTCCTGATACCAGACTATGAGAATAGTGACAATCTCTCCGGGAAACTTTCCCATGATCTTAGACTGATAAAGAGGAACCAACTATCGTACATAGGGGTTCTTTCAGATTTTAGAAAAAGAGATCTCAGGAAAGATATAGACCTTCTTGTCTCTCTTAGTGGTCCAGAACCCCAGAGAGGTATTCTAGAGAGGATACTGATGAGCCAAATCAAAAATCTAGACGGAAGAATCGTTTTTACCCTGGGAAGGCCTGATAAAGACATTTTTAGGAGAGAGAAAAACATAGAGATTTACAGCATAGTTAGTAAAGAGAAAAGAGAGGAGCTAATGAATAGAGCCAGAATGATAGTAGCTAGATCAGGATATTCAACAATTATGGATTTAGCCATAGTAAAAACTAAAGCTCTACTTATACCGACACCTGGACAAGTAGAGCAAGAATATTTGGCTAAATATCACTTGAGAAAAAGGAGTTTCTACTGTGTTGAACAGAGTGAGATAGATCTACCGAGAGATCTTGAGATAGCGAAAGACTTCACAGGGATTAAAAGAGAGTGTGATGTCGAAAAAAGTGTTGAGAAAATAATGGAAGAGATAACAGAGACTGTCAACTTTTTGACTCGAAGATCAATTCCCTCCTAGGGGGAAGCCCTAGGAGGGGATGTAAAAATGGGTAAACATCTCGTAGAATTGCTCAACGAAAAAAGAATTTTTCGGTG
>JAPDJO010000013.1 GCA_029259115.1 Thermoplasmatota archaeon
TAATTAATGAACCCACCGAGCTGCGAGATGGCACCTACACGTTTAACAGAAGCCTAATCGTTAACTCCTCCTTCTCCATTGTGAATTCACAAGTTGAAATCAGGGGCGGTGTAAAGCCAATCAAGATAGAAGTCCTTCCAGGCGGCTCGCTGACAATAATAAATTCAACCATATACAAAGCGACTGGCAACTATTATATAGTGGCGAGGAAAGGCTCATCAGTCTTTATCAGTGGATCCGATATTTCAGGAGCTGGCCTCTTCGGCCCGCTGGAGAGAGGCGGAATCTGTATAGAAACTGAGGGTGCAGTCATCCTTAACAGTAAAATACATAATAACTATGATTATGGCCTACTGCTATTTAATGCGAATCACTCGGTAATTGCAAATAACGAGTTTTATGGCAACGCTTTGGCCATTTCAATCCTAGATTCGTCGTTTGTTGAATTTGACAATAACACGGTGAGGGACAATTATGCAGGTGTACTGGTACGCTCCTCCGGAGTCGAAATAGGAATAGCCGAATTATGCAGGATGTATGAACGTGGTGTTCTTCCGCCTCGGGGAGCCGTAAAGCAGACAATTTCCAACTGTCGTATAATCAACAATCACTTTGTGAATGTAATGCTGTCGGGAACCAACTTTGCGACGATTGCGAATTCCGAATGCAGCAATGCCTCAGCGATGAATATACTTGTCTACCGCTCTATAGCTAAGGTATTCAACTGCTCTATTCACTCGGGCTTGATAGGCGCCTTAATTTACGAAAGCCCAATAGTTACATTCACGGGTAACAGAGTGTATAACCATTCTCATATCGGCCTCAAGATATACAAGTGCTGCTCGATGGGCATACTGCACTGGCTGCACCTTGAACCCATCGCAGCCTACTCTGACGAAGGAGACATAAGAATAATAGGAAACCGCTTCGAAAACAACGAATACGGAATTCACATAGACTTTGAGGGAGGCCCAACCGGATACTTTAACCGACACATCAGAATATCGGATAACACCTTCATGCATAACTCTGTCGGCATATTTGTGAATCGGGCGGTTGGAGAGGTTATACGGAACAACTTTATCGACAACGATAAACATTTAGACGGTGGAAAGTATGAGCCTCTCCCAGCGTTCTCAATAAACAACTCTGATTGCGTCGGAAACTATTGGGACACCTATAGCGGAGGCGATGGGTTTGATTGAAGAACCTTTTCTCAACTCCACTAACTTGGCGAAGAAGATCTCTATTTCTAGAAACACGGTTAACAAGATAAGAAAGGATTTGATAGAAAGAGATTTGATAAGAAAAATTGTGATCCCTAATCTTGATAAACTGGGCTTTGAGATCCTAGCTTTTTATCACATTAAATACAACCCGAATAAGCCACCTAATCAGAATGATCTCAAAAAGTTAGAAACAGATTCTACATTTTTTTTAGCCAACAGGAGGTTCGAGACGGTGATGATATCCGCATATCCGACTTACCAAGATTACAAGGAAGATAAGATGGAAAAGATAAGATATCTAAAGGAGAGAAATCTGATAACTCTGGATCCCCTCATAAGGAAATATATGTTCAACAAGATGAGGGTGATAAAAGACTTTGATTTCTCGTCAATAGCAAAGAAATTGCTATACCAGTAAATCTCGTATCCATGTTACAACCATACTGATCAAGATAACTGTCGCCATATAAGATTAATTCCTCTATTATCGAGACAACCATCTTTAATGAGTTTAGTTAGCTGAAATAGTTTGATAGGTGGGAGGGATGAAATAAATTTGATTTTTATCGGTTGAATTCTTTGAGTAGTAGGATTGTAAAAGTGGTTCGCTTTATTCTTTGATGTTTTCTCCGCAAGGTATACCTCTACGGGTTCACTGTATGTTCTGTTAAAAAGACCTACCAAGTTTCTCTCTTCATCATAGACAATAAAACGGTAGATACATCCGTATATAGTGTAATTTCCCTTTGGAAGAGGAGTTCCGTAAGTGTCTCTACCTGTCCATTTTACACTTAAGAGTAATCGTGTTTCATACGGCTCAAAGAAGTAAGGATGACCCCATGTTTTAACACTACCTGACTCGTAAACAAGTTTACCATCTTTGTCGTATATTCTAACGCCTACCGGTGGATTTCTCCAAGATTCTAGCCACAGTGTTCTGTTTTCTTTGTTCCTTACATAGACATCGATGTAGAAACATCTTTTCCCAAAGCGGCACTTATTCACTTCTATAAAAACCTCGAAAGGAGGATTGTCCTTCTGCACCACATGTCCTTTGATTGGAATGATGCTCAATAATAGAAGCAGGGAGGCAGCAAATACATATACAACTCCAAGTCTGATTTTCATGGTACACAATAATATACAAATAATTTTTAAATATAACGCCAAGACTGAAGGAGACCTCACGATAATCTTTAATAATAGTTATAGCTTATGCCTCTACCATGCCAGAAGAAATACCTCAGCAGATTCAAGATCAGATTGCAAGATTGCAACAGTTGAGATCTCAACTACAAATGATAGTTCAGCAAAGACAACAAGTAGAGATAAGATTGAGAGAACTTGAACACGCAATAGAAGAGGTTGAAAAGCTAAAAGAAAATGGAGAAATATACAAAAGTATAGGTTCTCTTCTTGTAAGGGTGGATGACAAAAACAAATTATTAAACGATCTCAAAGAGGATAAAGAGACATACGAGCTCAGAAAAAGTACTCTAGAAAAGCAAGAGGAAAGATTAAGAGAGAGATTAACCGAACTGCAGAATAAACTTGAAAACGCTATAAAATCAACTCAGCAGGCGCAGGGCGCATGAAAAGATATGGATCAAAAACAAGGAAAATATCCATCTCTCTCATTGTAGTAGGCATAATCCTTGCGATTGCCTCTCTCTTTTTACTGGAATCTGCATTCTTTGAGGGGGTTCTGGCATTATCCCTAGTTTTCATATTTTCTGGATTTATCATTTACGTTGTTATTTACCGAGAGTTTGAAAAACTAGAAAAGATTGCTGAAGAAGTTGAAAAAGGGAAGATTTGATTTTATCTTCCGAATCTCCTTTTTCTCTGTTGATAGGTCAGAATGGCCCTCAGAAAATCCTCCTTCTTGAAAGCCGGCCAATATACATCGGCAAAATACAATTCTGAGTAAGCTAGTTGCCACAGTAAGAAATTTGAAATCCTCTCCTCCCCAGACGTTCTTAAAATGAGATCAGGGTCAGGTACATCCTTGGTGTAGAGATGTGAGGAAACTGTTTTTTCGTCAACATCCTCTGGATTTATCTTTCCCTCCCTGACTTTTTTTGCTATCTCTCTTATTGCATCCACTATCTCCTGCCGCCCGCCGTATGCTAGGGCTACATTTAGCACATAATTTCCATAATTCCTAGTTTTCTCCATTAATTTTCCAGCAGCATCTCTTATATCTTGGGGCAAAAGTTCAAGCTTACCTATAACATTTACTCTTACTCCATTTTTGTGTATTCTCTCATCGTGATAAGCATCTTCTATAGCCTGTTTGAACAGTTTGAAGAGGATGTTGAGTTCTTTTTTGCTTCTCTTGAGATTTTCTGTTGAAAAAGCGTAGACCGTGAGAATCTTTATTCCAAGATCAAGACACCATTCCAGAACCTCCTCCAGTTTCTCCTTCCCTCTCATGTACGCCTCTTCTTCGGACAAACCGAGATTCTTTGCATATCTCCTGTTTCCATCCATTATAATGGCTACATGATGTGGAAGAGGGTTGGATAGAACCTTCTCCTTCAATCTTTTTTCCCTATATCTTTTGATCTCTCTCTTTACTTTCTTATAGACTGTAGATTCTTCTATCATTTTTTTGAGTTTCTTCCCAACCTCGCTCCTTAGAGCCTTATTAACAAACGCGTATATGCTCTCTGAAAGTAACGTAAGTATGTTATTCCTTCTTTTCACAGCCTTATCAATTACAACTGAATATAATAATCTAACTGGGAAAATCTTTTAATATCCTACCATGCTCTTTGAAAAATATGAAAGTAGCTTTAGTAACGGAGTGGTTTGCATCTCATGAAGGTGGAGTAGCATCTCATGTTAGAGAGCTAGCTAGCTGGCTGAATGATAAGGATATAGAGGTATGTATAGTTACAAATGAGGTGAAAGATGAAGTTGATATTGATGTTGAAATCATAGAAACGCCTGGCCCAAGGGATCCTCTTTTTAGATTGAATATTTCACCATCTCTCAAGTCAAGACTCAAAGATGTTTTGAAAGATGTTGATGTTGTTCATTCGCACCATGCATTTTCAAGATTACCTTTATCCGCGATATACGTATCACATAAACTGGGAATACATTCTGTACTAACGACTCATACGGTTTCTTTTTTACCAGAGCTTGATTACTTCTGGCAGGCTATAAGCTACAGTTATCCAAAATACAGGTTGAGATTGAATAAGGTAGATAGAATCATAGCAGTTAGTAACGCTGCAAAGAGATTTATACAGTATTTCACAGATAGAGAGGATATACTTGTTATTCCAAATGGTGTTGACATTAAAAGATTTAAACCCAAGGAAAAGAAAGAGTTTGGTAAGAATTTACTATACGTTGGAAGAATTGTTCCAAAGAAGGGGCTACATGTTCTACTTTATGCCATGAAGAAGGTTGTAGAGAAGGATGATGAAGTTAAGTTAAGGATTGCTGGAAAGGGCAGATTGTTGCCTCTCATGAGATCTCTATCAAGAATGTTGGATATAGATGATAATGTCGAATTTTTAGGTTATGTTCCCGATAAAAATTTGCCAGAACTATATCGATCTTCGGATCTCTTAATCCTTCCCTCTATAACCGGAGAATCATTTGGTATAACACTATTAGAAGCCATGGCATCTGGCTTACCGGTTATAGGAACAAATGTAGGAGGTGTTCCAGAGATAATCAAGGGATGTGGAAGGATTGTAGAACCTGGCAAACCAAATCAGCTATCAAAAGCTATATTGGATTTGTTAAAAGATCCTGAGAGGATGAAAGAACTGGGAGAAAAAGGTAGAGAAAGGGTAGAAAAGATATACTCGTGGGATGTTGTTGGCGAAAAGATTCTTCATGTGTACAAGGAACTAGTCGGGTAGAGGTTTTGCTCTTACTATCTTACCTTTTGCCCAACCGTATTCGTGGGGTGTCATCCATTTCATCGTTATAGTATGGCTTTCTCTGTTTATTTTGAATAATCCGACTATAGGTATCGTTTTATTGCCCGTTTTTATTATCCCATTGAAATAGCACCTCTTCATTACTCCGAATATTCTTCCTTTCTCTGCGTTGTCTGTTGTATTCCACACTCCTCTGATTACAAATGCTCTTCTTGCTCTTTTTATCTTTGCAGCAAAGTATCCTGCTGTTTCGTTCTCTCCTATGTATCCCCATTTCCCTAGTATTCTCAGACCGTGATCGATGTTAGTTCTCATTTTGTTCGCGTCTTCCGTCACTGGCCTAGCTAAAGCACCTGCACACACAGATAGTGCTATTATACCAACCATTGCTATCGATACCAGCCTTCTCATCCTATCACCATCATATTCTATAAAATCAAAGCTTATATTGTTTTACCGAAATCCTTCCAAATTCTTTCCCAATTTATTCCATACTCAGGTAGAACAGTATAACTAAAGCTATAGTCTCAAATATATTCGACAGGGCACCCAAAAGACCAAACGGGGGTATGGCTCCGAGTGCGGCATGCAGAATGGGAAGAGATAGAATTGATTGTATGAATAGCACGCCTATAAATATTGATAAACCTAGCATGAAATTGGATGATGTTTTTAGGAAACTGCTAATGTAGAGAGCTAATAGGCCAAGCAGAAGGAATATATTTATCGCGACTATAACAGTTTTGAAGATGTATGTCTGTTTTACCGCTTCTACAACTTTCCTTCCATACTTCTCTTCTATCCTTTTTTCAATTTTTGAAAAGGTCTTGTTTGCTATAATTGCTCCAAATATTAGTCCAGCTAAGAGTAAAGCTACTATTATTAGTGTGAATTTAGCTGTTGGATTATCTCTCATGTCCATTTCTCTCACCTCTTTCTATTTTATCTTCTTTTTCCCAATTTTACCCCAAATCTCATCAAAGAACTCTTTATGTTTCTCGAGCAGGTCAGATGGAAAGTAGACTCTACCATAATCCGATCCCATTGATGTTATCAGATTATTTTTCTCTAAAACTCTTATGTGATGTCTTACTGTCTTATAATCAAGGTTCAAAACTTTTGATATCTCGTTTGCATTCCTTGGTTTTTCAAATAACAATTCTATTATCCTCCCTCTGTTTAATCCTCCAGCGGATCCAGCAAGTATCCACCATAGAAGTCTCTTCACCGCATGCATCTTTCTCCTCTTTTTAATTGAAAGATGTACTTTGATTATAAAACTGCTATCCTTTACTAAGTTCCTTCTTTCCAACTTTCCATATACCTTTTCTGCTCATCCGTCAATTCATCTATTTCTATCCCCATCGTCTCAAGTTTCAGTTTAGCAACCTTCCTATCTATCTCTTCAGGAACGGGATAAACCTTGTTCTCCAACTTCTCTGCATTATTTATCAACCATTCAACAACTAGAGCTTGATTCGAAAAACTCATATCCATGACCTCTGATGGATGTCCTTCCGCAGCCGCAAGATTAACCAGCCTTCCATCAGCTAAAAGGTAAAGCTTCCTTCCGTCCACAAGATGGTATTCTTTAACGTTTTGCCTTATCTCTTTCCAATCTATAGATTTACTTTCCAAATACGGTATATCTATCTCTACATCAAAATGTCCTGCATTAGCTATTATCGCACCGTCTTTTATGTTATCTATGGCTTCTTTTCCAATTACATGCTTGTTACCAGTAACTGTAACAAACACATCTCCTATCTTTGCTGCCTCTCTTATCGGCATAACTCTAAAACCATCCATGACCGCCTCGAGTGCTTTTACAGGGTCTACCTCTGTAACTATCACATTGGCACCCATTCCTCTGGCTCTCATCGCTAGACCTCTCCCGCACCAGCCATATCCACATACAACGAAGTTTTTGCCTGCCAAGAGTACAGAGGTGGATCTGAGTATACCATCTATAGTGCTCTGCCCGGTTCCATATCTGTTATCAAAGAGATGTTTGGTGAGAGCATCATTCACAGCTATTATCGGATACTCGAGTTCTCCCTTCTCAGCCATTACCCTCTGTCTATTTACTCCGGTTGTTGTCTCTTCTGTTCCTGCAATCACCTCTCCTATCTTATCCCTCCTTTCAGTGTGCAACCTCGTTACCAAATCACCACCATCATCCATGGTAATTCTTGGGGATGCATCTATCACGCTGTCTATACACTCATAATATTCCTTCTCGTTAAGCCCTCTCCACGCAAAAACATGTATTCCATCCTCTGCAAGAGCAGCAGCTACAGCATCATTGGTAGAGAGTGGATTTGAACCTGCGAGATATACATCGGCGCCGCCAGCCTTGAGAGTTTTGACCAGAACAGCTGTCTCCTTTGTAACGTGCAGACAACAACCTATCGTTATGCCATTAAGGGGTTTTCTCTCTTCGAAATCTTTCCTTATCTTCATCAGTACAGGCATGTGCTGTTCCGCCCAGTATATGAGATTTCTTCCTTCTCGGGCTAAATTGATATCTTTGATTTTGTAGTTTTCAGACATGATTTAGAGAGAAAGGAGAGGGGTTATAAAGAGTTTTTTAAGATCCTTTTGAATAGTTTTGCTATGTTTAACATCAACCCGATGTGGTTCGGTATCTTATCCAATTTTACATGGCTCTTTTCCTTTTGTTGGGTATTATGTTCGTCATGTTGTTTTTCTTGGTTGTTTGTCGAGTTTATTGGTATATAGACATCTATGACCTTGAAGTTGTCTGTTATCTTGATTTTAATTTTTCCAATTGCAGTTAATGGATAATGTTGCCACCATATCAAGAAGTATTTGTAGATACCCGCAGGTATGTAAATTAATGTTGGAGAATAACCCTCTTTATCGGTTATAAACATCTTCCTCGCAAATGGTGGTGTCAGACCTTGCAGTGTAACGACTGCTCCGCTGATTGGATATTTTCTTCCATTTATCATAGTATAAAAGTGCAGCTTTACACCAATTGGTGTTGGTTTCTTTTCAGAGTCTACAGAATTTTTGGATGAGACTGTGGATATCAATGGGGAGATCACGAGTATAACAGAGAGGAAGATCGCTATATACATCCATTTTCTCTTCATACTCCCCCATAACTCAATGTACCAGGTTTTATATAAATATAATGGTATTCTAACAAGACATGATAGCTTTGGACATTGGTGGAACAAAGACTTTAGCATGGTTTAGCTGCAGAAAAAGAATGGATAAATTTCTACGTTATTCTCATCTCAATCTGAAAAAAATAAATCATGAAGAAAAGTTCTGTATTTTTGATACAAATTCGATTAACAGAGAAGATGATTTTTTCGAATTTGTATCCCTACTAAAGTCTGTAGACGAGAATATTATCTCCACGTTTCCAGGAATAGTTGAGATGGAATTGGGCGAAAAACCCAGATTCAAGGTCTTTTCCAAAAGGTTTCCTTTTCTCATAGGAAATTATCTAGATTTTGATTTCGTTATTAATGATGCCCCGGCATTTACATACTATCATGCATTAAGTTTCTTCAACAGGAAAGAGAATAAAGATAAGACCTTACTTGGAGTTGTTATTGGCACAGGGGTAAATGCAGCTTATATGAACTATTGGGACTTCAGGAGGTTGAATTTCATCAATAGGTTCTTCGAAGCAGGACACATATCATTTGATAGATCTAGTAATACCTGCTTCTGCGGCAGGTCTGGATGTGCCGAACTTTACTTGTCTGGTAGATATTTAGAAAAGTTAGGTAACGGAGATCCCAGAGAGGTTTTTATGCAAGATGATCTAAAGGAAAAATACTACTCTCGTCTCGCAGATTACATTATATCTTTGATTGTGACGATATCTCCTCATGAAATAGTTTTTGGCGGAGGTGTATCGAAAGATTTGAATCTAAAGGATTTGAAGCAAATGGTTGAGAATAACTTCCCTCACAGCAAAATGAAGCTCAATATAAATTTTAGAAAGGATGTGTCTGCACTTTCGAATGTTAAGGGGCTGATAGAGATCTACAGATCTTTCAGAAGGATAAGAAGATTTTTATATTGATTTGTCCTCTATCCGAATGGATGGTGGTGAAGAGAGTATTGATATTGACATTCATCTTGCTAATGGTTTCATTGTCACCCTCTCTACCCTTCTCTACTTCTGGAAAGGCACAAGAATATTCAACTTCATGGGTAGATGCTACCTTCGAATTTAGATTTTTGAATGGAACTCATCTGGATCTCAAGTTGAAATTGGATGTTCACAATATGACTGTATACAACAGAATCTATGGAGCTGATGAGATAAGGGAAATGTATCATCAAGGAGAAGGGGCAGCATTTAGAGCAAAGATATTCGACTACTCCATAGAAGTTTTGGATAAAGTTTTTGATAATTGTAAAATAAATCTTGGTATACCATATGAAGACTCATCTACTCTAAATATACCAAAAGATTCTGATCTATACAATCCTCCTCTAACTTTCTATATAGACGGGAATGTTACTCTTAGCAGTAATTTTTTTGGTTCTGACATAGAGAACATACAGGACTTTGTTAATGGTCTTCTTGATATAGGTGCAAGGATTAGATACGACTTCTCTTTCTTCGCGCCGCCGCTATGGAATATATCCTATGTGTTCAAGATACCGGATTATTTATCTGTTAAGGAAATAAATCGGGGTGATATCTCCATTGATGGAAAGGAAGTGGTGTGGAAGATACAAAACCATAATGGTAAAGATGGAAAGGTCAGAGATGGATATTTAGTCATTGAGAAAGTAAATCCAACATCTTATTTTGAAGAAGAAAGTATAAATGCGAACATAACATTTGATATGAGTGAAATAGAAACCACGCTTCTCGAAGTTTCACTTGATATAAAATCCCTTGATGTATCAAATGTTGTCAGTTTCCCTGATTTTGTAGATGGTATACAATTTCTTCCATCAGATGGTATAAGATTGCTAATTGAAAATGGTTTGATTTCATTAGATGATTTGCAAAGCCTCTTGGAGGATAAATGGCTCAAATTCGAAAGAGATTTCATTAGTTCTCTTGGAAAAAATATAACCTTTGATGTGTATGTAGATGCTAATACCACCACTAACTGTTCTCAACCCTACAATACTTCCTACATGGATACAGATCCTCCATTAGTTGTTAAAGGTACGGGAAAGATAGAAAAACTATTAGATAATATCTCTACAAGAGCTGTACTTGGAATAATTTATTCTGGTGGAAATGTCAGGATAAATAAAGATTTGATCGACCTTAGTAAATTGGAATACCCTTTTGAGGCGAAAATTATTCTCCCATATGGAGAAAATTACAGTTGGAATAGGAGTGAGGATCTCAATATTAGCTTATCATACGATTTTGCTCTAAATTACACAACCGAGAAAAAAGAAAGACTTGTGGAGATATATGTAAAGGATATAAATCTCGATCTTTTAGATATAGTCACTGGAAAAAGTAATGTTGTAAGTAGATTGGATATCAGGGATGATTTGATTATATATAGAATACATGCCCACTCCCTACTATCTCTTCCGGATTGGATTGATCTTGAGATAATCAATTCAGATTTGTTCAGATTGCTTATAGAAGAAGGATTGCTAGATGCTGAGTTAGATGGTTTCCTCAAGGAGAGATTAAATCTATCTAATGACTTGATGGTCTCTCTCGTTAAGCAAAACAATCTAAAAACATACCTAGATGAAAAAACTTTTGAGGAAAGCCTCTCTTGGGACAGAGATATAAAGAAGATGAGTGACGAAAAACCTATAAGTATTCCGTTTTTCTCGACAGTAACAAAAAAATCAAAGTTTTCCTTCTCTATAATCCCCTTCTCTTTCACTATAATGAATGAGAGTTTCGACTGTTTCTCTGTACCTGGAGAAAATGTAACTTATAGGTTTATCTTTCCAAAAGGTGTGGAGGTGAAGTTCAACGACTCTTTAGGAAGATGTAAAGGAGGCGTACTTGATGATGGAAGAAAGTATATAGAGATAAAATTCTTTGAAAACGATGGATTAGTTGCAACTACCGTATACTACTCCTTGAGATTGTCTCCGCTCATGATTATTCTATTATTCCTGCCTATCATAATTATGATTCTTGTAATTGTAATCATAGTATCGATATTAGTTCTGATGGGTAGGAGACGTAAACTTAGACCAAAAGTACCTGAATATAGAGAGATTTCAGACGAACAGACCAGCAATTTTAGGCAATAAGGAAATCAGTGTCGGGATCTTCTTTGTCAATGGAAATATTAATCTGGACGGATGATCAATATCACCATATCTATTAATAATCTCGAGAATGTCCCTCCTCTCTAAATACGACAGGAATCTTTCTATGTCGTTATCTTCCATATTTCTGTACCTCTTTCTGATCCATAGACCGAACAGAATCTCCTTTTTCAATTTTTCAGACCAGCGATCATGATACTTTTTCAGTCTTCTTTCACTAAAGTCATTTTTCTCAAATGCTTCATTTAGAGTGCTTACACAGGCTCTTGACGCTTCAGCTATTGGATATATGCCTCCACCTGAAAGAGGTTTGACTTGAAAAGCTGAGTCTCCAATCAGTATAACATTATCGGCAGCACTCCTCTTCATATACCCGAGGGGAATTCTTCCGGCTGTAATGTTTGTTATCTCTGTATTCTCTAGAAAGTGTCTTGTTGTTGGGTAATTAAATAGATCGTGAAGAAGAGTTTTAGGAGATTTGCTTGGAGGATAAGACATACACAACCCTATCCTTGCCTTACTACCTTTTTCATTTATAGGTATAATCCAAGCAAAAAAATCTGGTGTTAGTTTTTTTCCAAAGAAGACGTGTACACTCTTTGGGTCTACATCTATACCTTCGACTTCAGCCCCTATACCAAATAAAATCTCATCTGGCTCTTGATCAAAAAAAGTCTTTCTTACCATAGACTCTACTCCGTCTGCTCCAATTACAACATTTGTTTCAAATTCTTTATCTGTGGATTTTACAATAATCCTGCTATTCTCTTTAAAGACTTCCTCGACCTTTGTGTTCAACAGATATTCTATACCTCTGTTCTTTGCTATATTGGCCATAAATCTATCGAACTTTGCCCTATCTATAGCATAAGCATGTAGCTTATCCCCGCCTATGTGATATGTCTTACCTCTTGGAGAATGTATATACGCTCCATATATTCTATTCTGCACGAAATCTAGGTCATCTATGTCAAGATCTAGAATTTCTAAGCTTTTCTTTGATACTAGACCTGCGCATTCCGCAGGTTCGCCTATGATACTTCTTTTTTCGATAACAAGTGCATTAATACCTTCTATATCCTTTGCAACTGCATTGCCTGCCGCGCCTGCGCCAACGATTATTAAATCATAACGTTCTCTCACTAGTTTTAAGTAACATAGAAAGATTTATAACTGAAGCGGTAGGATGAAAGAAAAGAATTTCGACGATTTGTTATGCAGATTTGTAGTTGATGGTAGCGGAAAAAAGATTGGAGAGAGTGTAGCCATTGATGATGATATTCTTATTATAAAAAGAGAGAAGGGTTTCATTGGGATACCGATAAAACATGTGGAAGATTTAGGGGATTATCTTAAAGTGAAGGGTTTAATAAGTGTAGACAAAGCCGAAGAGTTGGGGAAAAGATGGGAGGAAAAATATGCAAAGGAAAGATGATTACAAAATGGTCATTGTTGTCAGGGATGATCTGAAACTCTCTTCAGGAAAATTAGCTGTACAGGTTGCACATGCCGCTGTAGAGTGTTCTTTCACGTCAAAAAGAAAGAAACCTAAGTGGTTTAAGATGTGGAAGGAGCAAGGAGCAAAGAAGGTTGTTGTCAGAGCTAATAGCTTGGATGATCTTCGCGAGCTTAAGGATAAAGCGGAAGGGTTGGGGCTTGTCGCAGAGATTATAAAAGATGCTGGTTTAACAGAAGTACCTCCTGGAACTGAAACTGTTCTAGGTATAGGGCCTGGACCTTCAAATATAATAGACAAAATTACTGGTAATTTACCCTTACTTTAATTTCTTCGGAAAATATTTATATATTTTAAAAATTACATTAATCTGAAGGTGAGTTGTATGGGAAGGGGATATGTGGCAATTTTTGCAATCTTCGGAGCCATTGTGATGATATCCTTAGCGTTTGTACAGCCAGTAACTGCCAAAGAGAGCGGACAAGTTGACATCTTGAGGAAATACGGTGACTACATAGTAACAGCAAAAAATTTGGAGAATAAGTTGTCATCAGACAGAACTTTAGTTGTTTTATTAGAAAAACTATCTTACAATAAGAAGTTGAGAGATTTGATAGACTGTTTAAACAGCGCAAAGAATCTTGATGAAATGAAGATTCTATCAGAAAAATTTGCAAATGCATTGAAGAGTACAAAGGAATATAAACAGATAGAGAGTGTAGTGAAAACAAGGTATAGAAAGGAAATAAAAATGTTAGAAGATTTTGTAAAGAAGTTGCAGAATGAACCGAATGATTCAGAGAAACTCATGAATGCATTATTACAAAAAGTAGGTATTAGGGATAGAATAGGAGATGATCTTTACGCAATGGAAGCGGAGCCATATAGGAATTCCTATTCGATTAAGTCAACATATCAAACTCAAGCAAAATCCTCTATTAAACCTCTCGATGGAAACATGCATAAAAAATTGGGTGCATCAGGATCTATTAAATTCGATAAGCATAGTGATAGACCAGGTCATGAAGCCGTATCAACGCATGTAACAGCAAAACTAGATATGAACGGAAACGTGTATTACTGGGTACCTGGATATGGATGGGTGAATCCAGCCTGCCTGGGATCACTGTGGCTCATTATAGTGATATTCCTAGCACTTTTCTCCATCTGGAGTCTTTTCACTCACAACTGGATTCTTTTCTTCATATGCTGGACTCTCGCTGCTTGGCATTACAAGAGGGGACATGTTCTGAGAGGTAAGTGGTGGGAATTTTGGGCGACATTCTGGTTCTTCAGAATACAAGATGTCGTCCTCCCCTAATTTATATTTTATATTCTGAAAAAGAGTTTTTATTAATGGTTTGCTTTCTTTTACTGTGATCAAAAAACAGATTCGTATCCTTGGAATAGACGATGGCCCCTTTCGTTTTGATCAGAAGAAAACGTTAGTTATTGGCGTTGTGCTGAGAGGTAATGGGTATTTAGAAGGTGTATTGAAAAGAGAGATAGAGGTAGATGGTAAAGATTCAACTGATGTGATTCTAGATATGATAAAGAAAACTAGACATAGAGATCAGATCAGAGTGAT
>JAPDJO010000037.1 GCA_029259115.1 Thermoplasmatota archaeon
CAACAGGTTTCCATGACACTCCTTTGTCATATCCTTTAAACCTTTCAGATATGTTTGTCTTTGCTAAAGCTATTGGAGAAACAACGCTTAACAGCATTACCAGAACCATCCCTACAGATAGAATATAGCCTCTTCTTACTCCTTTCATCTTAAACTCCCCCATGATCTAGGTTGGGAGATTGTATTATCGGTATAAATATTTTATCTTTTCGATTATAAAAATGTTGTTATACAATAATAGAAAATGAAAATAAAAATTGAGTAAAGAGAAACTGGTTTCACCTCTTAACTTTCTTCTTGTTACTCTGCTGTCTCTTTTCACCCTTCCTCATCGAATAACCAATCCCAACTACCACTATCACTGCTATGATTATGATTGTAATTGCCATCAATACAGGCATCTCAATCGGCTTTCTAGCATGTGGATACACGCTAGCACCGTATAGCATATGCCCATCCACGTAGAGATCTTCACTTCCATCCCATTTCAATGGCTGCACATCCTCTCTCTCCCAATGATTAGCATCGCTATACTCAGTACTCGGGACCCACACTCTCAGGTCAGGATCACCAAAGAGCTCAACATTTTCCCATAGATCCCACCACCATTGAGGAGGATCTGTTATGTAAAGTATGCCCACCTTGCTTAATCCTTTGGTAAAAGCTTCTCCTATTGTTTTACCTAAAGCCAACTCCCTAGGTATCATATTTTGCCATACATCGCTGTACCAAGATGTACTCCATGGATCCATTATCTGGAATACAGACCCATGTCTAACTAATGCTATGTGTAGATATTTTCCAGCAGGTAGGCAGGCTACGCTGCTGACCCCTGCAGAATGTAGATTGTTTAATTCGTTATCTATTTGAGTACCATTAAACCATCCGGTGAAAAATCTAGTTAAGAATACTGTACATATAACCCCATCATAATAGTCATTAGGATCTTTTAGCCATTCAGGTGTAATCGATTTGATGATAGGTAATTTTGCTAGAACATTACTTATCTTATCAAGTATAGGCTTTCTTGCAGGTGCCCAATCAAGAGCGGTTCTAAACAAACCGTTGATATAAGGATTTCCTAGTAGAGAAGGAATAATTCCATGTATGTCTGCAGTCATTGTGTCAGGCTCTTCCGTGGAACCAAGGAACCACTCATATCCTCTCCATGGATTAACTTCCTTCTTTGCGCCAGTACCTGGTATTGAGGGGAACCTTAAGTTAGATTTCCCTTCAGGGTCCCAAAACATTAACATTCCACCATCATATGGCCCCCCATGGGTATTTACCAGCCACAATATTACTCCTCGATTTAGATTTTCCATATTCGCTGTGAAGTTTGTTGAAAAGACGGGACTGTATCCTGCTTTTCTTAAATAAAACGGTTGAACTTCAGATCCACTTAGATCTGGCATACTTGCACCTAGTTCGCCGAGGTATTTTGCATTTACACCCTCATCTATTGGTTGCCCGAAATCGGCACAAGATTCTCCAGGTATTGATCCATCCGCGCATTTATATTTGAATCCGAAATACTTACTCGCTCTTTCGTTGAATCTATGATCATAACACACTAGTGTGTCTAGCACCGGATACATAAATTCTTCTTCTTGGGATGGTTTCACTATCCTGAGACCAAGACCACTCCACCATGGGAACTTTCTCACACTTTTGCTACCGTTTATGAGTTTCACTGGTCCATTAAGTGCAGGATTCTGGAAGATTAAAGCAGGGTAAAAAACATTTCTTGAGATCCACACAGAAACGTCGATAGGCGATCCCAGAAATCTTCCAGGTTTTGCTTTTCCTGTGAAAACCCTATCCCAAGGCATCCCTATGTCATACTGTCCAGCCACAGTTATCATCGTTTCCATACCTTCTTTGTCGAATTCTAGTTTATCTAGAAATTCATAGACTTCCTTTCCAGTGAGATACATACAGGCTACAGTGGGAAATTCTTCTATTCCATCAGGATACTGGGTCCAGAAATGTGTATGGTATACAATAGCTTTAGATAACTCTGGATGATTATCAACTATCAATACGGGAGATCCATGATGAGCGGCAATGTAAGCTGCTGGACCTATGAAAAGAGCACCCTTCCACTCACCGGCAGGTTTGAGTTCAGCTACATACCAGTATGTCCAAGGATCGATGGTTGTAAAGATGATGTCATTTCTGTCTGTGAATCCTCTAATCTCATCATATATATCCTTATATTCACTGTAAACCTTCACCTTTCCAATTCTTTTCAAATCATTCAGAACCTTTGAAGAAGAATGACTGCCAAGATCTATGAAGTAAATCTCCTCAACCCCTAACTTGTAGAGGACATCCTTTGTGATCTTTGGAACTGAGCTTTTAGAAACATAGAGCAAAGGAGCATTTAACACACTAGCTAAAACAGCACCTTCAGTCGCAGATGCTAAAGCGTCTCCACTCTCTTTAGATATCCCCTCTTTCCATGAATAACTCAACTTGAAATCTACGTTTCCATATCCTTCCTCTAAAGCGTATACGCAGACTTTATAATGTTCACCTTCTGAACATTCCCCTAATCTTTCAACTTCGATTCTTTGCACATTACTGCTCTCATTTCTTGACCATGCTATTTCTTCACCATATGGTCCAATCAATGAAAATCCAAGCTTCGCATTTGGATTATTCCAAGTTAGCTCAAAAACAGCGTCTCTGGCGCCATATTTTGGTAGATCAGGTATATCTATTTCTACACCTGGGTACATCTCGATATCTATTTTGTACATAGTACGCCTCATATTTCTCAAAATCTCAAGCAGAGATCCGTATCTTCCGAATTTCAATATGCCCAGAATATTTATGTGCGTCTGAGGTTCATTAGACAACTTCCTGTAATCCTTTTCTTTAATAAACCATATTGGAGACTTAGTTGGCGTATCAGTTAATCCAAGACGCCACTCGCCACTTTTGTAGACATAGGTCTCTGTTTTATCTAGATCCATTCCATTTTTGGCATTCCAGCTTATAGTCATTTTTGTTTCCATCCAGTCTCCGTTGTATTTACAGTACAGCTGGAGATCTCTATCTCCTGGAGGGATAGTCATATTTATTGTATTTTCAAAACCAGGTATTGGTAGACCAACACCTACATAGAAGGATGGATACCACGATCTTACCTTTAACAATTTATAACCATCTGGCACATAAAATTCCTTATACTGTGGATCTATATGGTTAGTTTTTGGTATTTCGAAGGATATCCTCTTAACATTTTTAAAATTAAATGTCCTCTTTAATTCTCCGCTTATTTCATTGTCGACTTTAACAGGATTTTCTCTAATAACAGCCACAACAGCCTTATCAGAATAACTCCAGTCATTCAGAGCTAGCTTTGCAGCAATCTCATAAGAATTGTTTCCTCTAATCTCAACCACATCTCTAGCTGGCCATTGTTTAACCTTGCTTCTATCAACATTTATCAGAACCATCTGATCCAGTCTACCATTACAGTAACTCATCCAGTCTTCCATGAAATAATCTATACCAGGTCTAGCATTCAATGACCTCTCCTTATCCTCCTTTACAGGATAAGGATCGGTGTAATACAATAGAGGATATGAAAACAATCTGTCCATATCCTTATCATAGAAAACCGTTGTCGGAACAGCAGCTAGATACGCATAATCATCTATGTAACTATCTTTATCAAAATTAACAAAAGTTACTTTCCTCAAAGGTACAACAGGTTTCCATGACACTCCTTTGTCATATCCTTTAAACCTTTCAGATATGTTTGTCTTTGCTAAAGCTATTGGAGAAACAACGCTTAACAGCATTACCAGAACCATCCCTACAGATAGAATATAACCTTTTCTTACTCCTTTCATCTTAAACTCCCCCATGATCTAGGTTGGGAGATTATATTATCGGTATAAATATTTTATCTTTTCGATTATAAAAATGTTGTTATACAATGCACACAACATCATAACGGCCAGACCCTTTAGCAATAGGAAACAATCGAACAGCCGGCATAGATATGTAACAAACCTTTCACATACAGCTCATAAGGAGAGCAAAACCAACAGAACGCGATTTTTGGGGTTGTTGACGATTTTTCTCCTTATAATAGTGGGTCTACCGGGATTCGAACCCGGGTCAGGAGCTCCGGAGGCTCCTATGATATCCAACTACACCATAGACCCTAGACTAAAAATCCTTTTGAGAATCTAAAAATCTATCGTAAAAAGAGAATTAAGATTTATTCTCGTTGGATTTCTTGAATTCTGTATAGCCACACTTTCCACAGCTATATCTGTCAGGATGTTCCGCTAGAAATACACCCTCTCCACACTTTGGGCAGAATCTTTTTAGTCTTACCAATTTGTCTCCTTCTACCTTATAATATTTATGGATTGCCACTCTTCTCCTCCTCCTTCATCTCTTCCTCTTTCGTCTCTTCAGTTTTTCCCTCCGTGGTTTCTGTCTTCTTTTCCTCTTCTTTTCCCTCTTTTTGCACCTCCTTTTCTTCTTTCTCTTCCGTTGTTTCCTGCCCTGATTCCTTTTCCTCCTTGGTTTCCTCTTTTACCTCCTCGGTTTTTTCTTCCTTTACCTCTCCGAACTTGTTTCTCTTTAATATATAACTCGGTTCAATCTTTTTCGCATCTTCAATGCTTTTGTATATTTTGGCATAACCAGAACTTATAGCCATTCCAAAGCTCGGTCTTATATAATCTATAATCACTAGACTCTTATTCACCTTGAGCATTTCAGCTAGATCACTCTTAACTAACTCCCTTTCCGGTGTTTTTTCCCCCTGATGTTTCACCCTGAACTTTACCTCAGTCCTATTTAACAGAGGATTCTCCCTTTTCTCAATTATCTCCAGCTCCATGCTCTCTACACCTCTCTAGAGTTTTTCTAACGATCTCCTTTTCCTTATCTGTAACATCTACAAGTACAACCCCCTTATCAGGCAATCCATATATTACGGTTGCGCCTCTAGGCGCAAGGAGTATTGCTATTAGCGAAGCAAGATCTTCTTCACCTCTAACTATTACAAGCACATTCCTGTTCTTTGATATGCGATATGCATATTCTATACATTTTATCAATTCATCTGAAATCACAGACGGTGGATTCTCAACATTTATCACTTCTTCCCCGAAAAGTTCTATTTTCCTCTTCATATTTGGAGGTATATCCTCTCGTCTGTGTCTAAAGTCAACTATAGCCATATTTGGTTTGTATCCGTTGTTCAGCAAGGTGTAAGTAACCATATCCCCAACAGATACTATGAACTCTCTGGATTTTAACCCATTAAAAAGCTCCCTTTCACTTTTCACCAGTTTTCCAATAACTTTTCTCAATTCTGATTTAAGGTATTCAGGTATTTTATACATCTACCTTACCTTTAGTGCGTATTCTCCAGGCTTTGTTATACTCATCTTCTGTGCAATCATTGACCTCGTTGGATCAAATATGACAACGTATCCTCTCCACTTCTTTGATGTGGGTGTTCCACAGATAGGACACTCAGGTTTATCTGTTATTATATGGCAGTTCTTACACGCATAGAGAGTTTTCATTTCTTCTTCACCTTCTTCTCCTTTTTACTTTCTTTTTCTCCTTCCTTCTCTTTCTTCCTGTCCTCTTCTATCCATTCGTGTGCGCCAAGCGCAGGCTGGCGCATTGTTAAGCCTATCTTACTTTCTCTAGGGGATATTTCGTTTATACTCACAGCAACAATCCTAGCTCTCACTTTGCTACCAACGGTGAGTACCCTCTTCGTTTCTTTTCCTATCAACCTCTCGTTATCAACGTCAACCTCTATATAGTCATTCATTATCTGACTCATATGTATCAATGCATCCAAAGGTCCTATGTGACAGAAGGCGCCAAATTCTACGATCTCACATACTAAGCCATCAACAACCTCTTGAAGTACAGGCATGAAAACAAGAGCATCAAATCTAACCTTTTGATATAATGCGCCATCACCATGAACTATTATCCCTTCTCCTACAGGTTCTATGTTATCTGTAACAACTATTACTCCATGATCCTTTCTGTATTTTCCCTCGAAAGTCTTATGCACTATATCCTCTACGACCTTTTGCATATCTTCTGCAAACAGTTTTGGAGGTATTCTTACTGTGTCTTCGATTCTCACCATCTTGTACACAACAATTCCTCCTTCAGCTCTGTTGGGTAAATGATTTTCATTTATATTCTTTTTCCAACTTTTGCGAAGAATTTTTAAACTCTACCCTGATAGCCCAAAAAGGTGGGAGGAATGAGAAAGGAATTGGCTATACTGCTAGCGATACCCCTTATGGTATCGCTCATACTGGCAGGCTGCGGCGAGAAAGAGGAACAGATTCAAAGCGGTGGTAACGAAACTCAGCAACAGCAGGAGCAGCAAGAAGAACAGCAAGCGATGTATACAGGATTCATGAAAGTAGCCAAAGGACAATGGGTAGAGTATTTGTACACAATAAATGGAAAAACATCGAAGCAAAGAGTAGAGTGTGTTGGTATAGAGGAAGTTGATGGTAAAGAATGCATAGGATTCGAGACAGATTTTGAAATCAACGAGATGAAAACTATTTTGCAGATGTGGATAGACAAGGATACCAAAGAGAGAGTAAAATACGTTGTTAAGATGAATGATCAAGTGTATTGTATAGATCCTACCAGTCCAAATATTGATGCAGAACCCCCAGAAACAGAAACGCCAGATGAATACAAACCAGAGACTCTAAATTTTGAGTTAGGAAGCTATACTGTTCCTGGAAACGGAGAAACTATTACTGTAGCTATATTTCATGGTGCAGGTAATGCAGAAACATGGGTAAGCAGTGAAGTTCCATTTGGTATTGTAAAGGTGGTAAATGAAAATGGAGAAGAAGTTATGCACCTAGAGAACTTTGGTTTATCTGGAGCTCACAGAGATATAACCGCAGAGGAGAGAGATGACTGTACACCTCTTCCATTCCCGATATAGTTATCAAATCTTCTCATCTTATTTTTTATAGGTGCAAAGAGGCGAATAGAGGCAAGAACACGAGCGAGACTATTGACATGAGTTTTATCAGTATATTCAGAGAGGGTCCAGATGTGTCTTTGCATGGATCTCCAACAGTATCTCCTATAACTGCAGCTTTGTGGGCATCGCTTCCCTTTCCTCCAAGGTGACCTTCTTCGATATACTTCTTTGCGTTGTCCCATGCTCCTCCAGCATTGGCTAAGAATATGGCTAAAAGAAATCCTGTGGCTGTTGCCCCTGCAAGTAGTCCTATTAGAGCTTCTATCCTCCATATACCAACAATTACTGGAACTATGACCGCAAGGAGTGATGGAAGAACCATCTCTCTTAATGCCCCTCTTGTTGCAATCCTTATACAACTCTCATAGTCTGGCTTTCCTTTACCCTCAAGGATTTTAAGTTCCCTAAATTGTCTCCTTACTTCGTTTACCATTCTCTCAGCAGTTCTCCCAACAGCACCAAGGGTTAGTGCCGAGAATATGAAGGGTAGCATTGCTCCTATGAATAAACCTGCAACTAGGTATGGATTTGTCAATGCTATATCTGCTCTGAGATTAAGCTGATTTACTTTACTTACAAATGTAAATATCAACGCAAGAGCTGTTATGGCTGCAGAGCCTATTGCAAATCCTTTACCCATAGCAGCAGTTGTATTTCCAACCGCATCTAACTCTTCTGTTCTCCTCCTTATTTCTTCACCGAGATCAGCCATCTCAGATATGCCTGCCGCGTTGTCTGCTACTGGTCCATAACAGTCAGTAGCTAGTGACATTCCTAGGGTTGAGAGCATACCTACAGCAGCTAGAGCTACACCATAGAAGTTTGCAAACTCATAAGCTATAACCATAGCTACAGCTGTTGAGATTATGGGTATCAAAGTACTAAACATACCTACCGACATCCCTTCCAAGATGTTTGTTGCCGCTCCAGTTTGAGACGCCTCTGCTATTATTCTTGCTGGCCTTCTCTGATGAGATGTGAAGTATTCAGTGGACAGACCTATTATTATTCCATCTACAAGTCCAGCGAGTATCGCGTAGTATGGACTCATATCTTTGAGTAACCAGTAAGTTAGCAGAGCGGATAAGATTGCAAATATGATCGCTGAGCCAAAGAGACCATTTCTTAAAGCTGTGTATGGGTTTTTTGCCTTTACAAAGATCATTGCAGCTATAGATGAGACAATACCTAAAGCAGCGATAAGTAGAGGATAGACATGACCGTAAGAAAATGATAGGATTATACCAAGACTCATTCCAGAGATGATAGAGTCTACATAGCTCTCAAAAAGATCTGCACCCATTCCAGCAACATCTCCAACATTATCTCCAACATTATCAGCTATCACGGCAGGATTTCTTGGATCATCCTCAGGTATACCAGCCTCTACTTTGCCAACGAGATCTGCACCTACATCTGCAGATTTTGTATATATTCCTCCTCCAACTCTCGCAAACAACGCGATACTACTAGCACCAAATCCAAAGCCAAATAGTATATTTGCTGAATCTATACCATATATGAGATAGAATATGCTTAGACCAACTATACCTAAACCAACTACCGATAAACCCATGACAGCTCCAGATGAGAATGCTATGGTTAAACCCTTTTGTATACCTTCCTTGCTTGCTTCAGCTGCCCTTGCATTTGCTGTGGTTGCTATTCTCATCCCTATATTTCCAGCTAGAGCAGAAAACAGAGCACCAACCAGGAATGCGATGCTGGTTTGCCAGGGTATGTCAGTAAATCTACTCAGAATGAGGAGAAGAACAGCTACAACTATAACAAATACTGAGATGATTTTATATTCCTCATTTAGAAAAGTTAGAGCGCCCTTGTAGATATAACTCGAAATCTCTTTCATCTTCTCTGTACCGGCTGGCTTTTTCTTTACATAATATGCTAAAAGAGATGCTGATATCAGCGCCACGATTCCACTTAAAAGAGGAAATACGTCTATGATCTCCATCTCACCACCGCTTAGGGAATCTTGGGCTGATTATTTAACCATTACGAAAATACCATCATCCCTGAAGGGATGCGATCGATAAACAAAATAGGCCTATGCCTAAGAGAATAGCTGCAACCTCTGTGGATGCAAACTTCATAGCAACTGGTACAACGCTTGCTATGCTTAGTCTCAATGCAATAGACTTCAACACCAACTCGTTGATATTCACAAACACTCCTCCAATAGTTGCAAGCATCAGCATAACCAAACCTTTATTTACCAATTCCATATACCTCTTTGTTCGCAGGAGTTGTTACCATGTATGAAGTTAGATTCCATGGGAGAGGTGGCCAGGGAGCTGTTACAGCAGCAAATATATTGGCAATCGCTGCCTTTAAGGCAGGTAAATATACACAATCGTTTCCGTTTTTTGGTGTAGAAAGAAGAGGCGCACCTGTAATGGCTTTTACGAGAATGGATGACAAACCAGTGAGAATCAAGACACAGGTCTATGAGCCGGATGCGGTTGTTGTCCTTGATCCTTCCCTGCTTGAGGCTGTCGATATAACAAGTGGACTGAAAGAAGGAGGAGTCATCATAATCAACTCAAAGAAAAAGCCAGAGGAGTTCGATTTCAAGAATCCAGTAGCAACAGTTGATGCCACTTCCATAGCGATAAGCCATGGTCTTGGAACAAAAACCGCTCCAATAGTAAATACATCCATACTTGGAGCATATGCTAAGGCGATGGAAGTGACAAAGACGGAGGGAATGGTTCCAATAGAGCATGTACTCAAGGCAGTTGAAGAGAAAGCACCGGTGAAATCAAAGGAGAATGTGGAAGCAACAAGAGAAGCGTATGAAAAGACAGAGGTGAAAGCATGAAGATAGAGATAGGTGGTGTGATCAAGAAACCGGGCTCAAGTATTGAATACAAGACCGGGGGCTGGAGAACATTCAAGCCAGTTATTGACCCAAATAAATGTATAAGTTGCTGGATATGTGTTGGCTTCTGTCCAGACGCTGCAATCGAGAAGACAGAGAGGGGGAAACCACCAATTGTTGACTATGATTACTGTAAGGGTTGTGGAATATGTGCAAACGAATGCCCGAAAAATGCAATAGAAATGGTTCTGGAGGAGAAGTAGTATGAAGGTGATATTGAAGGGTAATGAGGCTGCCGCCCTCGCTGCAAAGCTAGCAAAGCCTGATGTGGTTGCGGCATACCCGATAACTCCCTCAACTGACTTTCCAGAAAAGATGTCGGAATTTGTTGCGAACGGAGAACTGCCTCATACTCAGTTTTTACCGGTGGAGAGTGAACACTCTGCCATGAGCGCCTGCGTGGGCGCTGCTGCGGCGGGCGCAAGGGTATGTACAGCGACATCATCTCAGGGCTTAGAACTCATGCACGAGATTCTCTTCATAGCGAGTGGAATGAGATTACCTATAGTTCTATACAACGCAAACAGAGCATTATCTGCGCCTATAAACATATGGTGCGATCATCAGGATTCCATATCAGCAAGGGATACCGGATGGATACAGTTCTATGCGGAAAACAACCAGGAGATCTTTGATCTCATGCTGATAGCATTTAGAGTCGCTGAGGACAAGAGGGTTCTTCTTCCAGCAATGGCATGCATAGATGCTTTCGTTTGCACTCATACATTTGAGCCAGTTGATGTTCCCTCTCAGGAAGAGATCGACGATTTTCTCCCACCATACAAACCGGAGCATGTGAAACTCGACCCAGAAGACCCATGGACACTCGGACCCTTTGGAGTTCCAGAGTACTATCAGGAGATGAGATATGCTCAGCATCTTGCTATGAAGAACGCTGAGAAGGTGATCGATGAGGTATTTCAGGATTTCGAGAAGAGATTTGGTAGAAAATACCAGAAGGTCACGCCTTACAGGACGGAGGATGCGGATATAATATTCATTACCATAGGTTCGATAAGCGGAACAGCTAAGGAATTTGTTGACAAGGTTAGAGAGGAGGGAAAGAAAGTAGGTGTGATAAAGATAACGGTCCTCAGACCATTCCCATTCAAAGAGATTCTACCGTTGATAAAGAACGCCAAGATCGTGGCTACGCTGGAGAGGAATATCTCCATGGGATACGGCGGCGCCGTCTATGCTGACCTATCTGGAGCGCTGATAAACGAAGAGAAAAAACCTGTACTGATAGATTTCATTCTCGGTCTTGGAGGCAGGGATGTGACATTCAAAGATTTTGAAGAGATTCTCGGCATCTGCGAAAAGGTGATGGCGGGAGAGAAGGTGGAGAGACCCGTATGGATAGGTGTTAAGAAGGAGTTGATAGAATGAATAAGGAATCTCTCCTTGCTCCAGGTCATAGGGCATGTGCCGGATGTGGACCGGCAATAGCAATAAGACAACTTCTCGAAGCTGCCGGCAGGAATACAATAATCGTCGAGGCAACCGGCTGTATGGAGGTTACAACCACGCCTTACCCTCAAACAGCATGGAAGGTTCCATGGTTACATGTTGCTTTCGAGAATGCTGCTGCAGCAGCAAGCGGGGTGGAAGCAGCATACAAAGCAATGATATCCAAAGGACTCATCCCAAAGGACAAAATGCCCAATATTATAGCACTTGGTGGAGATGGAGGTACATTTGATATAGGTATTCAGGCTCTCTCTGGCATGCTTGAGAGAGGACACAAAGTTCTTTACGTGTGCTATGACAATGAAGCATATATGAACACTGGTATACAGAGGTCATCTGCAACACCTTTTGGTGCTGCAACGACAACATCTCCTGCCGGAAAGGTTATACCTGGAAAGATGACCAGGAAAAAACCAATAGCGATGATTGCAGCAGCTCATGACATCCCCTATGTTGCAACAGCAAGCATTGCGTATCCTGCAGACTTCAAGAACAAAGTGAAGAAAGCGCTGAGTGTTGATGGTCCATCATTTATACATGTCTTTGCACCCTGTCCAACCGGATGGAGATTCGGAACAGAGCAAACTGTAGAGCTTGCAAGATTGGCTGTGGAGACAGGTGTATTTGTGCTATATGAGATAACTCAGGAGAGTCCGCTGAAACCGATCATCACAAAGTAACTGAAGGATAGAAAACCCGTTGAGGAGTATCTAAAAATCCAGGGAAGATTCAGGCATCTCTTCAAGCCCGTAAAAAGACAGGACATTATAGACAAGATACAGGAAGAGGTTGACAGGAAGTGCAAACTCTTTGGGGTTGACGAGGAGTAAACAGTTATTAACCCCCTTTCTTTTTCTTATACGAGGGTGGGATGCAAATAATAGAGAAAGCCAGGGAAATAGTTGAGTTTATAAAAAAACACGATGATGTCCATATTGTAACCCATCTGGATGCTGACGGAATCTGTGCCGGCGCCATCGCCGCCAGAACCCTTGAAAGACTCGGAAAGGATTTTGATATAAGTTTTGTCAAGCAGGTTGATGAAGCGAGTATTGAAAATGTTTTGAATAAGAACCCAGATGTTATATGGTTCACTGACCTGGGTATAAACATTGACGTAGATTTTGAGAATATTGTTATAACAGACCATCACACCACGGTTAGACATTACCGATACTCTCTAAACCCTAATGATTTTGGCTTAGATGGATGCGTTGCCTTATCAGGCGCAGGTGCTACGTATATTGTATCAAAAAGCATGGATGCGAGGAATAAGGATCTCTCCCATCTTGCTGTAATTGGTGCCTGCGGTGACCTTCAGGATAGAAGAGAGAGACAACTGGTTGGACTAAACAGAGAAATTTTAAACGATGCTATCTCGGCAGGTCTAATCAATGTAACCAAAGATATACAGTATTTTGGAAGAGAAAGCAAACCAATTTTTCGATTGTTGCTGTATGCAGATGACCCGGTTATACCTGGAGTCAGTGGCTCAGAAGAGGCTTGTATCTCGTTCCTCATGAACCTCGGATTTAGCAGGAGGGAGATTTACAGGAAATGGGTTGAACTCAGCAAAGGGGAGAAGAGAAAAATCCTTTCAGAGATTGCAAGGAGACTACTTGATAAGGGATTTGGTTCAAAATCCATCAGGAGATTGATAGGAGAGGTTTATCTTCTTAATAATGAAAAAGAGGGAACAGAGCTTCATGACACCAGAGAGTTTGCAACCCTTTTGAATTCTACCGCCAGATATGGTAGACCTGATATAGCTCTGAAACTGTGTCTGGGTGAGAAGGAAAACAGCTTCAAAGAGGCCAGAAAGTTTCTGAACAATCACAGACAAACTCTTTCAACCGGTCTTCAGCTTGCCAGAGCCAAACTCGAGAAGAGAAAAACCCTCAACTACTTTCATGTTGGAAGCAGGGTCAGGGATACTGTTGTGGGAAGTATAACTTCCATACTGTCAAAGGAATTTTCATCTCTACCCCTTATCGGATTCGCAGATGGAGAAAA